>JAWWOY010000569.1:0-5039 GCA_033851195.1 Kribbellaceae bacterium
CGGCCATTCCTCCACGAACCGCTTGCCTGCTTCGTCGTCCAACTCGGGCGCCGTGGCGACCGGTATCAGTTCATACATGCGCCGAAGGCTAGACGGAGGTCGCGGACCCAACCACTACGTTTCCGGCCCGAACGGCCCGGGGCGACCCGCCCAACTCCCGGTGGCAAGCTTTGTTGAAAGCCTGCAAGTCGCCTATCCCTACGGACGCCGCCACAGCCGGGATAGAGAGCGTCGACGAGACCAGCAGGTGCCGAGCCCGGGCCATCCGCCGGAGCCGAACATAGGCGACCACCGTCATCCCGGTCTCAGCACGGAACAGCCGGGTCAGATGGTTGTGCGAGACCCCAGCAGCGCGGGCCAGGCCTGGCACCGTCAGCGGGCGGGCCAGGTTGGCCTCGATGTGAGCGATCGCAGCCGATACCGCAACATGCGGCCGACCGGCAGCACCTTCAGCATCCACGGCACGATCCGGCAGTTGCGCGACCCGCCACAGCGCCGTCCAGATCTCGGCCGCCACCCGGGCCGAGCCACCGGGCGAAGCCTCGATCGCGCTACTCATCAAGTCCGACAGCGCCGTCGCAGCCACCCCGGCGTCCTGGACGACAGGTACCAGCACCGGATCGCCCACAGCCGGCGTACGGAAATGGGCGAACAGGTGCTCGGACCGGCCGCGGTACGCGAACTCCACCTGTACGCCGGGGGGCACCAGGCTGACCGATCCCGGCCGGACCGGGTACGTCCGCCCGTTCAGAGTGAGGTCGGCCGAGTACCCGTACAGGTGGAACTGCCACAGGTCAGGGAGCCGGAAAACGTCGCGCAAGGCGCGGACCCCGTGAATGCCCATGCCCGGGTTCACCAACTCGGGCGGCTCCTGCAGGTGCAGCGGGACCCTTTCAATCATGGTGAGAAATTACCACCAGTGGTGATCTGAACCCACGCGCTGCAACGCAGAACCTTCTTAGGCTGATCGAGTAGGAACCACCAAGGACCAGTCGCCCCGAGAGGGAGAGACATGCCCCAACCGCATCAGAAGAACTTGCTCACCTCGGTACAGATGGCGCATTTCGTGGCCAATGGCTCGCTCCGGATGGACGCCGTCGTACCGGACGAGATGAACCAGCAGGCGATCGCCGTACTCAAGGCCGGCGTCCCCGCTGTGCCCTATGGGACACCGCTGTCGGAGACGTTCGAGGACGGCTCCTTCGTCCACCGGCTGGTGCAGCTGCCTGAAATCGCAGGCGCCATCCACAGCCTGGTCGGACCCGAACCGACCGTGGACCACCACGCGGTCCACATCCGCAAGGCCCACGAGGGCGAGGCGCAGGACCTGCACGGCGACGCGATCATCGACGTCCGCCCGGACGCGTTCGACATGCAACTCATGTATTACCCGCAGGATGTGACGCTCGAGATGGGCGGCACCCTCAGCGTGCCGGGCAGCCACCTGCGCCGGACCAACGAGACCGACACGGGCCGCTACCAGAACCTGCGCGGCCAGACCCGGCTCACCTGCCCGGCCGGCACCGTCGTGTTCCTGCACCACGGCATCTGGCACGGCGGCCGCCGCAACGACAGCGACATCGATCGCTACATGTTCAAGATCCGCTTCAACCCGACCGTCCGCCAGGTCCGCCTCTGGAACACCGAGGACTTGTACGACGACGCCGTCGCGGCTGAGCTGAACACGTCATTCCCCTGGTACGAGAGCGCCACGGGACGGTTGGAGATCTACAACCGGGTCAAGCTCTGGCAGGCCCTCTCCGGCGACGACACGTTCGACCCGGACTACTGGGTCACCCGGGTGTCGAACCGCCCGCGCCGGGTGGTCACGCAGCGCAGCCTGAACCCGCACGCAGCCAAGAAGGAGATGGCATGAGCCTCACTGCCGAAGCACAGACCCAGCAGACGGTCCGCCAACAGGTCCTGGTGCTATACCTGAACTCGTCCGCGCTCGACTCACGCGTAGTGGGCTGGTCGACGTACGACGGCACCGGGCAGTCCTCGCCGACCACCGGCGACAGCGACGAGCCGCCGTACGAGAACGGGCTGGATGCGCTCAAGGATGGCTGGCGACTCTTCCAGGCCGCCCAACTGCTGCCGCCGCAGCCCGGCCACGAGTACGACGTGTCATTCCTCAAGCACGAGTTCTTCTTCGAGAAGCTCGTAGCGATCTAGACCGGCAATACGCAGACCGGCTTGGGCCAGGCCAGTGGCGTCCCCGTTGCGGTGAGGACGCCACTGGTCTGGTCGACGGTGAAGACCGCCACCGCGTCGGATCGCTCGTTGGCGGCATAGAGCTCAGTCGCATCCTTGCTGAATGCCAGGTGCCGTGGCCAGGTGCCACCGGAGCCGATCGTCTGGATCAGCTCGACCGTCAGCCCGTCGGTGCCAGTGGCGAACACCGCGATCGTGTCGTCGCCCCGGTTCGAGCCGTAGACGAACCGTCCGTCGGCCGACACCAGCACCTCGGCCGGGAAGTTGTCCCCGTCGGCGCCCTCTGGCCGCGTCGACACCGTCTGTACGACGGCCAGCTTGCCCTCGGCGTAGCTGCAGACCGTAAGGGTCGAGTCCAGCTCATTGATCACGTACGCGGCGCCACCGCCCGGGTGGAACACGATGTGCCGGGGGCCGGCGCCCGGGTGGACCACCAGGCGGTCCACCTCCTCCAGCCGGCCCTGCTCCGAGAGCGTCGACACGTGCACCGAATCCGTGCCGAGGTCGATATCAAAGGCAAAGGCTCCGGCCGGGTCGAACGTCACCTGATGTGCGTGCGGACCTTCCTGGCGCTCCGCGTTCGGGCCGGAACCCTCGCGCTGCAGGAACTGCGTGGCCTCGCCCAGTGATCCGTCGGCGCCGATCGGGTGGATCGCGACCGAGCCGGAACTGTAGTTCGCCGACAGCAGGAACTTGCCGGACGGGTCGACCTCCAGGTGGCACGGGTCCGCACCGTTGGTCGGCTGGTCGTTGAGGAATTCCAGCGAGCCGTCCTCCTGGATGGCGAAGGCGCTGACGCGGCCGGCCTCGAGCTCGTTCGTCGCGTACAGGAACCGTCCGTCTGCCGACCTGGTCAGGAACGACGGGTCGTCCGTCGTCGCGGCAACCGCGAATTGCGCCAGCGGGCCGAAGCCGATCCCGGCACCCCCGCCGGTCTGAGTTGTGTAGCTGCCGACGTAGATCTGCTCCGAGGTCATGGCCCCTACCCTGCCAGGTCTGCGAAACTCCGGCACTCACCAATCCAGCATTCAGGCCGGCGCAGGGCCTGGCTCACGCTCGGCGCCGTGAGAGGCCCGGACGGAGGCGATGACTCGGTCGGCGGCTCGGGTGCTGATGAGTACCTCGTCGTATCCGATCAGGTCGGCTCCCTCCTCATCGAGCGTGAACCGGACCGCGGGGATCGAGCGTCGGACGCTGACGAATCTGCTGGTCTTCGTACCGACACCCCAGCGGCCGACCTTCATCACACCTATCACCGCCAGCCCGAACCGCAGGCCGGGAGTCGCCGACCACTTGGTCGGACGGTCGACCCGCTCCGCCTCCACGATCGACGCCACCGGCAGCACCAGCCGCCGCCTGCCACCGGCGAACAACTGCTCCCACCGGGCGAGCTCGATCGTCACTTCCTGCCCGTCGCCGCTTACTGTCGCCATGTCATAACCCTCGCCTAGAATGTTTCCAACGTTGGGAACATTACCAAAAATGGAATTGGTAGGCCAGATGTCGTCCAACCCTTCGCTCGTCGACCTGTTGCACCACCCGCTCCGCTGGCGGATCACCCAGCTGCTGATCGGGCGCTCTCTCACTACCCGCGAGCTGGCCGAGCTACTTCCCGAGGTCGCGACCACCACGCTCTACCGGCAGGTCGGGATCCTGGTGAAGGCCGGCGTGCTCGTGGTGACCAACGAGCAGCAGGTCCGGGGTGCGACGGAGCGGACGTACACGCTCAACGTGAGCGCCGGGGACGCTGACAACGCCGAGATCGACCACGGGCGGCTCCGCACGATGTTCACCGTGTTCGTCGCCGGTCTGGGAGGGCACCTCGACCACTACCTCGAGCGCGAGACCATCGACCCGGTCGCCGACGGGATCACCTTCCGGCAAGCCGCTCTCTGGCTGTCCGACGAGGAGTTCGCCGAGTTCTTCGCCGCCTTCGGCCAGTTCCTCGCGCCCTACCTCGCCAACGACGCCACCCCAGCCCGCACCCGCCGGCTACTCTCCACCATCCTCATCCCCGACTGACGCCCGGTGCCGCGGTCGTCCCAGTTCAGGTGGCGAGGGCGAAGAGCGCGCTGGGCAGGATCGACAGTACGACGGCCGCGCCGACGCACGTGCTGATCACCGCCACCGCGGGGGTCTCGATGTCCACGGAGAACGGGTTGTCGGCAGGCAGCCGGAACAACTCGGCCACCCAGCGCAGGTAGACCGCCAACCCGATCATCACGTTGATCGCCATCACCACGGCCAGCCAGATCAGATTCGCATTGATCACCGACTGGAAAGCGGCGAACTTGGTGAACAACCCGGCCAGCCCGGGTGGCAGACCGGCCAGCACCACCAGGAAGAACACCAGCGCCATACCCAGTCCAGGCTCGGACCGGACCATCCCCCGGTAGTCCGCCAGCATCAACCCACCCGGCCGATGCCGCTGAACCACTGCAACTGCTCCGAAGGCGCCCAGCGTCACCACGACGTACGCCGCGAGATAACCGACAACGGCGCGAGCGTCACCGACGGCAAGCGGCGCCAGCAGGAATCCGACCTGGCCGATCGACGACCACGCGAGCAGCCGCACGGCCTCTTGCTGGCGAAGCGCAGCCAAGTTCCCTACTGTCATGGTGACCGCAGCCAGGATGGCGACGACCACCCGCAGATGCGAACCGTTCGGCGCCAGCCCGAAGGTCACCAGGACGAGTAGCCCGGCCACACCGGCGGACTTGGACACTACTGCGAGGAAGGCGGTCACCTCGACCGGGGCGCCGGCGTACGTGTCCGGGAGCCAGCCGTGGAACGGAACAGCCGCGATCTTGAAGCCAAACCCGACG
>JAWWOY010000571.1:0-9433 GCA_033851195.1 Kribbellaceae bacterium
TCTCGTGCGGCTGCCGCAGCCAGCCCGTACGCCGCGTTGGTGATCGCCGGGCCGACGCTGATTCGCGCGACACCGAGTGCCGCGAGCTCTGCGACCGTCGGCGCCCCCGGGTACACCATCACGTTGATCGGCAGCGGTCCGCTGACGAGTGTCCTGATGGTCTTGGGATCGACGACCCCTGGCACGAAGAGAACGTCCGCGCCGGCAGCGGCGTACTGCTTAGCGCGAGCCATCGTGTCGGCAAGCCGCTCGTCCTCGGTGCCGCCGTCGGCGAGATACGTGTCTGTCCGGGCGTTGATGCAGAGCTCGATGCCCGCGGCCCGTGCGGTCTCGCGTGCGGACGCGAGTCGCTCCGCCTGTGCGTCCGGCTCGAGAAGTGGTGCCCCCTCGACGCCCGCACTGTCCTCGATGTTGACGCCGACTGCTCCAGCAGCGAGGACCTCCGCGATGGTGGCGCCCACCTCCTCGGGAGTCGCGCCGTAGCCCGATTCGATGTCGGCTGTCACTGGGACCGACACGGCGGCGACGATGCGGCGTAGTGCGTCGAGGGCTGCGGCGCGGCCCAGACCGCCCGCGTCCGCCACCCCCGCTGCCCACGACACGCCGGCGCTCGTGGTGGCGATCGCCTTGGCGCCAGCTGCCTGGATCGCCACCGCCGAGCCTGGGTCCCAGGCGTTCGGCAGCACCAGCGGAGGTTGCCTGTGCAGGGCATGCAGAGCGCGTGCCTGCGCCTTCCGATCGAACGTCTTCACGAAGCTCTCCTGATCGTCGAGTCTTGCTTGTCTTTTTCTGGTGTCACTCGACGATCAGATGCTGATGAGCAGTTCGTGGTCGATCTCCACGAACTCCACGATCAGATCGGCGAACTGGCCGGCGATGAGCTCCTTGTACGCCGCGGAGCCCGTGTGCGCGTCGTACGCCGCCTGGTCAGCGAAGTGCTCGACAAAGAGCAGGTAGTCGGGGTTCGCCGGGTCACGGTAGACGCGGAACGACAACGTGCCGTTCTCCTGCCCGGGGCCCTCGGGACCGAAGGCCTCGACGAGTGCCTCGGCCTTCGCCTGGTTACCGTCCTTGAGCTTGATGGGGAACACCTTTGCAAGCACTTGCTGATCCTCCTGGGTTGTGCGCCGGAGCGCGGTGAGGAGTCAAAGCTCTCCCGAAAGACCACCTCCGGTCTGGCCATATCCGGTCACATCGGCCTTTCGTCCGTCACCGCTGCAGCGCCAGTTCGGTTGAAGCCGTCTCGCGCGATGTGCGCGGTGCGAGCGCGCACATCACCCCGACGAGCGACAGCCCGGCTGCGAGCCACAGGGCGGCGGTGAAGCCGTGGGTGAACTGTGTCGGAGAGGCGTAAGCGCCGGGGCGGGCGAACACCGCCGAGACGAGCGCGACCCCGACGACGCCGCCGAGCTCGCGCAGCGTGCTGTTGGTGCCGGAGGCGACGCCGACGCTGCTGGGAGGGACGGACCCGACGGCCTGCGCCGAGACGGTGGGCATAACCATGGCGATGCCGATGCCGGACAGCGCGAGCGGGGCGACGAGCGTCGCGTACGCGACGTGCGGGCTGGCGGCCACCGCGATCCAGGCCAGTCCGGCAGCGTGCAGAAGCAGCCCGGCGGTCATGAAGATCCCGGTGCCGTAGCGGCCGACGAGCCGCCCGACGGTGGGCGCGACGACAATGGCGGGCGCGGTCCACATCAGCAGCCGCAGCCCTGTGTGCAGCGGGTCTAGATGCTGGGCGGTCTGGAAGAACTGCGCCATGAAGAACACCGCGCCCCACAGGCTGGCGTAGACGAAGAAGCTCACGGCATTGGCCGCGGCGAACCCCGCCCGCCGGAACAGCGGCAGCGGCAGTACCGGCTGAGTGGTGTGAAGCTCCCACACGGTAAACCCGGCCAGCAGGACGCCACCCGCAAGCAGTGGTGCGAGCACGTCGATGCTTCCCCACCCGGCGACGCTGCTGCGCACCAGCCCCCAGGTGAGACCCAGCAGGCCCGCGGCGGCGAGCAGTACCCCGACGCGATCGAGCCGGACCGTCGGACCGCGGCTCTCCCTCAACACCAGTGCGGCAAGCGGTGTGACGACCACCCCCAGCGGAACGTTGACCCAGAAGATCCACTGCCAGGCCAGGCCGTGCACGATCGCGCCTCCAATCACCGGCCCGAGCGCGCCACCAAAGCCGATGACCCCGCTCCACACACCGATCGCGCCACTGCGGCGTGCCTCGGGATACGCCTCGCTGATGACGGTGAGCGACAGCGGCAGCACCAGTGCCGCGACCCCGCCCTGAACCGCACGGGCCGCCACGAGCGCGCCGACGGTGGAGGAAAGTGCGGCCGCTGCGGAGGCTAGGGTGAAGCCGGCAAGGCCGAGACAGAACATCCGGCGGCGGCCGAACCGGTCACCGAGCGCCGCGCCGGGCAGCAGCAGGCAGGCGAAGGCCAAGTTGTAGGCGTTGACCGTCCACTCGAGATCGGCCAGCGACCCGTGCAATGACGTCCGCAGTGCAGGCAGGGCGGTGGTGACAACCATTGTGTCGATGCAGGTGATAAAGGCCGCTAGCGACGCCAGCAGCAGGGTCCAGCCCGCCCGGGCGGAGCCCGGTGCGGTTCGTGTCGGTTGCATCAGCAGCCTCCAGAGGATCGGGTTGAGCGGGAGGGAACCGCCGGTTGGGCGTGCGGCATCGCACGGCCGTCCGCGGCGCCGGTCGTCAGCAAGGTGATGTGGGGGTGATGTGAGAGGAGGCTTCCGGGGGCGAGCACGTTGTTCGGCGCACCCCCGGAGGGGACCGCGACGGGCGTCGTTGGTTAGGCCGGCGGGGATGGGTCGTGCTTCGCCGCACGGTGGGCCTGCTCGGCCAGGCGTTGAATCGCCTTGAGGCGGGTCTTCCAATGTGCTGCGGTGGCGGCCATATTGGGGGTGGCCTCGCCGCTGGAGAGCAGGACGTCGAGCAGCAGGCGGCGGCTGGGGTCGGCCACCGCTGCCCACAGCTCCGGGTCGACGTCCGACTGCCGGTTCACGAGTGGACCGACACCTGGTACCGGCGGTTGACATAGTCGGCGAGGTCGGCGAAATGCCGCGTCCAGCCCTCGATGTGCTCGTCCGTGTAACCGGCCTTCTGCTCCTCGGGCCAGTCCAGCTCGGTCAGCTCGGTCTCGACCACCCGCAGCCGCGTCGACTCGCCCTCGGCCGCAGGTCGAGTTCCGTGGCATCGGTGAACCACTGGCTGATCTGCTCGGGCTCGGTGACCACACCCCAAACGAGCTCCAGCGGGGCTTCGATGACAATCTCCTGGGCGATGACGGTCGACAGCATGACTCTCCTCCTGATGTGCAACTGACGGTTGCTGGTGATCCTAGTAATAGGCATGCCGGACATGCAACCATTGGTTGCCTCAGCTCGGGATTCCGAGCTGCTCGCGCTGTCCATGACTGCCTCGCGCGCCGCACCTCACTTACCGACACGCCATATCCGGGACCGCGCGGAACTCGAGTCGAGTCCGCAAATTTCCGTCCGCATATCAAGACAGATGGTCTCATTTAGCGAGACTCTGTATTAGCCTGCAGGTGTCAACGAGGACGCCTCCTGGAGGACGATGATGAATGCTGGCAAGAACGTCTACACCCATGGCCATCACGAGTCGGTGCTTCGTTCGCACAGTTGGCGGACGGCTCAGAACTCGGCTGGATACCTGTTGCCACAGCTGCAACCGGGGATGTCCGTCCTCGATATCGGAGCCGGACCCGGCACCATCACCGTCGACCTCGCAGCCTTGGTCGAGCCCGGCCGCGTTACCGCGCTGGAGACCTCCGAGGCAGCGCTCGACATCACCCGAGCCACGGTGAGCTCGCGCGGCCAGGCCAATATCGAGTTTGTCGTCGGCGACGTGCACCAACTCGACGTACCGGATGACACGTACGACGTGGTGCACGCTCACCAGGTCCTCCAGCACGTAGGCGACCCCGTGCAGGCGCTGCGTGAAATGCGTCGGGTGTGCAAGCCCGGCGGGTTGGTCGCCGCTCGGGACTCCGACTATCACGCGTTCACCTGGTTCCCGGCGTTGCCCGAACTCGATGAGTGGATGGCGCTCTACCAACGGATGGCCAGGGCGAATGGAGGCGAGCCCGACGCAGGCCGCCGTCTGCTGTCCTGGGCGCTGGCTGCCGGATTCGACAAGGTCAATGCGACGGCAAGCCTCTGGACGTTCGCGAACCAGGAGGACCGGGACTGGTGGGGCGGCATGTGGGCTGACCGGATTCTCCAATCGGACCTCGCCCGCCAGGCCCGCGAGAGCGGCGTACCGGAGGAAGTTCTGCAAGGGATCTCAACCGCTTGGCGGACCTGGGCGCAGGCACCAGACGGGTGGCTCAGCCTGCTGCACGGCGAGATCCTGGCCAAGGCCTGACTCTCACGCCGCGCCGGCAGAACCCCACCGCTCGGCAAGGACGACGAGGTAGCCGTCGGGATCACGGAGCCAGATCTCGCGGTGCTGCGAGTTCGGATTCACGTGTACGTCGGTCTCGATCGTGGCGCCGGCCGTCCGCAGCCGATCCACCGCCTCGTCGAACGAGTCCAGCTCGAACCAGAGGGCGAGCCCGTTTCCGACCGGCAGCGCAGGATCGCCGATCGTGCCATGGTGATGACCAACCTCAAGACGGTGGAGTTGCATGATCAAGGTGCCGTCGACCTCGAGCCGCTCGTAGTCAGGTCCGCCGTGGCCGCTCTCAGCCCCCAAGACATGCTGGTACCAAGCGCTGCTCTTCTCGACATCAGCTACGGCGATCATCGGCTGTGGTCGTACCGCGGGAAGGCTCATGACGCCAAGCTACGCAACGCGAACCCCTGCGGTCTTGTACGAATGGGCAGTCACGAAGAAGCAGCAAGACGCTGCCGAGATGTCTCATAGAGAACAGCCGTCGCAGCGTTGGCGGCGTTGAGCGAACTCGCCGAACCTGTCATCGGGATGCGAACCAGATGATCGGCCAGTTCGCGCCAGGCCGCACTCAAGCCGGAGGTCTCGTTCCCGATCAGCAACAGCGTCGGCTGGGTCAGGTCGAAGTCGAAGATGTCCGCCTCGCCATGTTCGTCCGTCCCCACCACCACGACGGGATTGCCGCGGGACCGCTCGCGGCCAACCCACTCCATCACCTCACGCTGCGACGGAACCCGGACGGCAGGCAGCGCGAAGATCGAGCCCGTGCTGGCTCGCACCGACTTCGGGTCGTAGACGTCGGCGGCATGCCCGGTGACGATCAGGCCGTCGGCCCCGAAGGCGTCCGCGGACCGGATGATCGAGCCGATGTTGCCGGGTCCGGTCGGCCGGTCGAACACGACACCCAAGAAGTCCGGACCCACCTTGATCCGGTCCAGGTCATCCGCCGGCATCTCCATCACCGCGACCACCTCTGGCGCGGTTTCGCCCTTCTCGCCCAGCTCGGCAAGGAGTTCCGTGGACATGCTCACGTGCTCCGCGTCGCTTTGATGCAGCAGTTCGCGAGCCCACTGGGACAAGGATCGGTGCGAGTCGTGGATCAGAACGCGGATGGGCCAGCCGTGCTCGACCGCGACGGTGATCGGACGGACCCCCTGCACCAGGAACTCGCCGGCACGCTGCCGCTTGTTCCGGTTGGTCAGCAGCGACTGCCACACCTGAAAGCGGGCATTACGGCTGCTGATCCTCTGCACCGCCGCCATCCGTCCTCCGTGAAGTGCCTCTTGGTATCGCAAACCGAACAAGCCCCCACAGTACGAGGGGAGGAAGCAATAACTTGGAGGAGCACGGTAATCGCCACCACCAGCCGACACCCGTTCCCAACCGGCTGGCAGGCTGCGGCACGTGCTCATGGATCTCCTGCCCACGCTGCTCGCGGCCTCGGCAGCCGCGTTCGGGCTCGCCGCGCTCTCCGCGGTCGCCGGGTTCGGCGGCGGGGTGCTGCTGCTACCGGTCTTCACCGCCCTGTTCGGTTTGCGGGCCGCGGTGCCGATGCTGACTCTGACCCAACTGTCCAGCAACGGCGCCCGGGTCTGGCTCAACCTCCGCGAACTCCGTTGGCCGCTGATCGGCTGGTTCGCCCTTGGCGCCGTGCCCTGCGCGGTCGCTGGCGGGCTACTACTCACCCACGCACCACTCGCCCCGTTGAAACGGGTGCTTGGAGTGTTCCTGATCGCCGTGGTCGCTTGGCGGCGCCTCAAACCGCAACCATCCAAGCCTGCCGACCCCGCGTTCGCCATGGTCGGTGCGGCCTCCGGGCTCGGCTCAGCATTGCTCGGCTCCGTCGGCCCGCTCACTGCGCCGTTCTTCCTCGCCTACGGCCTCACCCGCGCCGCCTACATCGGCACCGAAGCCGCCAGCGCCCTGGCCATGCACCTCACCAAGATCGCCACCTACGGAGCCGGCGCCCTACTCACCCGCCAGGTCTTGCTCTACGGGATCGCGCTGACTCCTGCGACCCTGCTCGGCGCCTGGGCCGGCAAGAAGATCGTCGGCCACATCAGCGACCGACTCTTCGTCCTGCTCGTCGAACTCGGCTTGCTCGCCGCCGGTGCACTCTTCCTCATCGGCCCTTGAGCACCTGTTCGATCAGGCTGAGCTGGTTGCCGTCGGGGTCGGTGATGGTGGACAGGCGCTGTCGGCCCTGGGAAACCTCCTGCGGCTCGGTTGCCGTGATGCTCTTCGAGGCAAGGCCGGCGAGATACTTGTCCAGGTCGTCGACGATGAAGTTCACCGCGGTGTGACCGGCCTTGTCCGGGCTGTGGAACACCTGGACGATGCCTAGCTCGCTCAGGTGCCACTCCGCCAGACTGTCCATCGGTCGCTGGTCGGCGGGGCGCCCGAAGAAGGACTCGAACCACCCGCAGGCGGAGTCGAACTCGGCGACCGGGATCACCGCAAGCACGGTGGTGATGGGCATTGCTGCCACCTCTTCATCTCGTGGCCACCCCGAGTGGGCGGCCTGTCACCTGAAACGTCGGTGCCCACACTCCACGATCGACATGCCCCAGCGGACTACTTGCCGGCCAGTCGCGGGATCAGGTCCCGGAACATGCGCGAGCTGGTCGGGAACCCGTGCAAGAGCAGCAGCACGGGCGCCTCCAACGGCCTGGCCTCCCGGTCGAAGATGTCGTGTCCGTCGACCTCGACGGTCCGGTAGTACACAGGGCTATACATCTAACCTCTTACATAGACCGATCTGGTTACAAAAGACAGCAGACAACCTGACCGAGTAACCTGTCATGATGCCCGATATGGTTAGACCTGACGATGAGCTCCTGCTCGACCTGCTCAACTCGGCCCCGGCTGTCGACGGCAAGCAGACGGACGAGTTGCGCGGTGCCGGAGCGACCGACTGGCTGCGTGCTCACGACCTTCCGGGCACACCCAAACAGGCCCGGGACCTCCGCAATGCCATCGCAGCCGTCGTACGGGGCGAAGCGCCGGCAGGCACCCTGCAGCCATATCTGGCAGGTGTTTCGCAGGTTCCGTCGGTCGATGGTCAAGGAGTGCACTGGAAGCTGAAGGGTTCCCGTTTCATTGCTCGGGCGGTGTTGGCCTGGTCTGACCTGCAGGGCAGGTTGCGGCCATGCGAGAACGACGAATGCCGGCTGTTCCTGATCGACCGCAGCAGGGCGAATGCGCGCCGCTGGTGTTCGATGGCTGCTTGCGGCAACCGTCTCAAGGCTCGCCGCCATCACCAGCGACAGTCCGAGAATGCGGGCCATGGGCACCGATCGAGCCAGTGACAGGAGGGGAATGCGGGCCGGAGGCATCGATCCACCCATTGACACGGCAGGTGGTGGCACCTAGTGTCAGGAAGGCGTTACAGATAGTGATCGGTTCATGAGGCTGGGGGCAGTCGCCGATCCTCGTATGGGGGGCAACCATGCTGTCGGCTCGCTGTGGGACAGGTCATTTCCCACCGTCGGTCAGGTCAACCCGGCCTGCCGCATGCGCTCGACCGGATGTATTTCCACCTGGGGCAGCCGTCCCACCATGAGGCCGGTGCAGCGGTTCTGCTCGTCGCTACAGACGTCGTCGTCGGGGGTTACTCCAGCGAGGCGGGCACGGGGCCGACTCGCCCTGGCCCGACGCCGGCCAACGTAGTGCCGGGCGGTACCGCTGCACCAAGCATCACCGTGATCACGCCAAGTCCGCACCACGAGAGCCCCGCTCAGTGCCACCTGCGAATCATCTCTGTCCTCCCCCCATACAGGGACGCGGGCAACCGGCGCTGAAGCGGAAGTCCACCCCGATCCGGGTCGTCATCCCCGCGATCGGGGTGGACTCCGTGCTCATGCCCCTCGGGGCCTTCACGGGCACTGCTATTTTCGCGCGCATTTCCCACCTGCGCGAGCACGCATGGTCAGATCTGGTCAGATCTGGCTGTCCAGAACACCTGATTGCAGCTAGCAGGAATGCCGGCAGCACCGCTGGCAGGGGCTCGAAAGGGCCGCTACCGGTCAAGACGGCGACCGCGAGGACCGGAATCGTAGGCACTAATCGGCTGTACAAGTCGCTCTACAGAGGGGATCTAAAAATGCGACTTTCAAGGCTCGTAACGATGTCCGTGTCCAGTCTGGCTCTCGCGGCCGGAGGTGTCTTCGCACTGAGCGCGGCCACCCCAGCCAGCGCGGCAACCACGACGGCCTCACCTCAGACGCAGACGGCGGTGCACACCAGTGATGACTGGGGTCGTTGGGGCGACCACGGCGACTGGGGTCGCTGGGGCGACGACGGCGGCTGGGGCTGGTGCTGAGCACAGACGCTAAGCGGCCGCCGGTACCGCCGGCCACCACAGGCGTGGCGACTATCGCGGCTGTTGCACGACCCACGGAATACCTGGGAATGTACGAGTCCATGGAACTCTGACACGGACGAATGACCCACACGGTGCCGTGCCGCAGGACGCACCAGCATCGGTGCCGCCGGCCACCCTCGTCGGTGTCGCTGGCCAGGCGTTGGACCATTGATGAGTCCATTCAAGCCGGTAGGGGATCAACCGGCTTGGACGAGCACCAGCTCCGCCGCTAGACCTCATTTCCACCAGCCATTTGCTCGGTAGCGAGTGCGGCATGGTCACGTAACTAGGTGCCGAGGGTCGACTCGCGCGTGACCAGGCGGGTCGGCATCTCCACCAGACCGGGGTGACCGGTGCCGGCGATCGTCTCGAGCAGGAGTTGCGCGGTCCGTCGGCCGAGTTCCTCCAGTTCGAGGTCAACGGTGGTGAGGGGTGGCCGGCTGGCCAGCGCCATCACCGACCAGTTGTCGTAGCCGGTCACGGCGATGTCGTCCGGCACGGACCGACCCACGTCACGCAGGCGATCGCAGACGCCGCGCGCGATCTGGTCGCTGCCGCAGGTGATCGCGTCCACTTCGGCCTCCGATCGAAGCAGTACGTCGACGGCGTGACGGCCCCAGCGTTCGCTCCATTCGCCG
>JAWWOY010000611.1:0-8424 GCA_033851195.1 Kribbellaceae bacterium
TTCATTCCGGCCCGTCTCGCCCGTGGCGATCAGGCCCCTCGTCTCTCGAGAACAGGAGCGTTCGGCTCGGGCCTTCCGGCTGCCGGCTCACCCATTCCGTGCTGCAATTTGCGCCATGAATTCGACAAGCCCACGCCGACCTGTATGCGCGAACTGCAATACGGTCCGTTTGTAGTCAATCCATCGGTCGCAGCGCCTGGATCGACTCGGCGATCGTCTTGATGCGACGCAGTCGCGCATCCCACGCCGCGCCGACGGAAGCCAGTTGCTCGACGGCGCGGGCGAACTGCGCTTCGTTGACGACGTAACGCACCTCGCGGCCGTCCTTGCGGGGCACAACCAGTTCGGCGCGCTCCAGGACGCCCAAGTGCTTCGCGACCGCCTGACGCGTGACCGGCATGCGGTCGCTCAGGCTCGTCGCCGTGCCGGAGCCGTCGGCCAGCAGCAGGTCCACCAGGCGGCGCCTGGTCGGGTCACCGAGGGCCGCCCACAGCCCGTCGTCGACCGTCGGGGTCACGCTCGTACCAGACCGGCCGCGTACGCCGCCAGGTTCGGGAGGTGCTGGTCCCAGCCGGCACTGTGGTCGCGGTAGTACGCCTCGAGCTGTGCGGCCTCCCAGCCGATCTCCCGGAAGCCGGCCTCGGTCAGGCGCAACAGCGTCCCACCGTCGACAGGCACCAGCTCGAACGTCACGAGGAATGAGTTCTGCGGCGTCGCCGGCTGACCCTCCGGCTGGACCCAGCGGAATACGAATCGCCGCGGAGCATCCGCCTCGACGACGACGACCGGCACGACGACCAACCCACGCCCGTCCCGCCGGTGCCGGGTCATCCGCCCGTCGCCGCCCGGCACGGCCGGGAACGACGCGTCGAAGCCCCACCATTGCGCGATGTGCTCAGGCGCCGTGATGACTTCGTAGACCACCTCGGGGGTGGCGTCGATGTAGATCTCGCGCTCGATGGTGCCGTACTCCATGGGCCTCTCCTCGAATCCGCAACCATTAGTTGCACCTTAGGCCACGAAGCCCCAGACGCGCAACCATATGTTGCATTAAGCTAGAGGCGGCGCGGCGTGATGATGACTGCCCCGACACATGCCTGGGTCGCACCCAGCGCACTTCGGACGGCTACCTGTGCGACACCTCTAGGGCGGCGATGATCTGCGGACGGAGTTCGTGGGCGTTGATCACGGCATCAACTGAGCCGACCTGCACGGCGCGGTGGATGTTGTGGATCGTGTCGAACTCGGCAGCGACGTTGCCGAGCATCTCCGCCCGGACCGCGGTCCGGACCTCGTTCAGTTGCGCGGCGATCGGCGCGCGTTCGGCCTGCGGCGCGGCGCGCAGCCGGGTCTCGAGATCGCGCACCCGCGGATCTGCGGACGTCCGCTTGTTCACCT
This sequence comes from Kribbellaceae bacterium, assembly GCA_033851195.1. Taxonomy (GTDB): domain Bacteria; phylum Actinomycetota; class Actinomycetes; order Propionibacteriales; family Kribbellaceae; genus Kribbella. Next base: position 1,399 of record JAWWOY010000611.1, read on the forward strand.
CTCCCGCGAACACCACCGCAGCAGCGGGGGCGCCGCCGATCACCGACGCGAACGAGCCCTCGACCGCGAGCACGGTCACGCGCGGGTTGAGCGCCTTGGAGAACACGACGAAGGCGCCGCCGTGATAGCGGGAGATCACGCAGAACACGATCGGCCCGTCGAAGTTGACGATCGCCCGGCCGATCTCCGCGCCGTACTCCAACTGCAGGTTGCGCATCGACTCCGGCGACCCGTCGAAGCCAGACAGATTCGCCAGCACGACGACGGGACGGTTCCCGGACGCCGCGTTGATCGCGCGCGCCGCCTTCTTCGACGAGCGCGGGAACAGCGTCCCGGCGGTGTAGGTGTCCGGGCCGTCGGTCGGTGGAAAGCCGCGCCGCGGCACGTTGCGCGACTCGATGCCCAGCAGGCACACCGGCCAGCCGCCAAGGCGCGCGTCGAACACGACCGCGGTTTCGGCGTCGGCCATGTCCGCCCACCGCTCCAGCGTCGGATGGTCCTGGTCTGCGAGCGCACGCATCACCGTACGGATGTCGAAGGCCTTCTTCCGATCCGGGTTGGTCGACGTGGAGAAGATGTCGCCCACGGTGTGGAAGTCGCTGTCCGGGATCTCGTGCGCGGCGAGCGTGATGTCGCGATCGATCGGGTCGTCGGTGCGGGCGCGCCGTGGGCTCGACTCTCCCGCGGCGACGTAGCTGTACGCGTAGTGCGCCATCAGCACATCGCGCGCGCCCTTCAGGTCCGGCGCCCAGTACTGCGCCTGCCCGTTGGGGCCCATCACCCGGTCGTAGCCGCCGATGCCGAAGTTGTCCTCGGCCGACACGCCGCCGGAGAAGTCCAGCGACTGCTTGCCGGTCAGCACCATCGCGCTGTCCGGGGTCATGACGAGAATCCCCTTGGTGTGCATGAGCATTGTCGCCTCGGCGTTCCAGTACGGCTGCGCGCCGACGTTGATGCCCGCGACGATGACGTTGATCTCGCCGTCGGCCTGGGTGAACTCGACGATCCGCTTGAGCGCGCGGGCCACCCAGTCCATGTTCTCGGTGCCCGAGTTCATCGCGATGCGCGCGCCGGCCGACAGGGCGTACCACTCGACCGGAACACGCAGCTGTGACGCGAGGTCGAGCGCGGCGATGATCCGCGCGCACTCCGCCTCGGACACCGCGCCCAGCGCCTTGGTCGGGTCGCCGCTGAGAACGACCCGCGAGACGCCGTCCGGGTGCAGGTCGGTAGGGGTGGTGACGACGCCGACGACGATGCCCGCCCTGTTCAACCCGGCCGGACGGTCCACCGGGACGAGCCGGCCCGCGTCGTCGAGGTCGTGCTCCACGACCGTGCCACCGAGCCCGGCGACCATCGACTGCAGCTCGTACGGGTAGACCGTGCCGCGCCGCCGCGCACGGACCACCTTCTGCGCGTAGTCGTCCAGCGGCTTGAGCCGCTCGGTCGGCGGCGGCCCGACGGTGAACTGCACGCCCGAGCCGGGTTGGTAGAAGAACTTCCCGGCGACGGGGAGGATCGTGCCCTCCGGCGTGGCCACCCGGCCCTGCGCGAGCACCTCGTCGATGCCCGCCCCGGCGGTCAGTGGCGCGATGCCCCGCTGGAGCGCGGTGAGCTGGTCGAGTTGCGCGTCGATGATCGGCCAGATGTGTACCCAGACGTGGTTCATGTCCAGCGTCACGGTCGAGGAGTTCAGCCGCGCCCGTCCCCTGCGGATGCCCTCGACACAGCTGGCGATCACCCGTTCCACCTGCGGCAGCGAGCTGACCCGATCGTCCTCGTCGCGGACCACGGCGAGCTCGCGCACCTGGGCCATCGCGACCAGCCGCTGGTCCGCGGCGTTGTCCTTCGCGATGCAGTGATAGATCAGGATGTCTTCCGGCGCGTCGATCCGGGTGACGTCGAAGTCGCGCAGCCGCCAGAGATCCAGGCGCCGGGCGACCATGGGGTGCAGCCCGCGAACGAGTTCGTCCTCGACCAGGTCGGCCCCGCGAGGACGGAAGGTGAAGTACGACACGGGGCGCCCGCCGCCGGGGCACACCCCGATCGCGGTACGGCGCACGTCGTGGGCGAACGGGATCGGTTGCAGTGCGGCGACAAGCTGGTCGCTGCACTCGTCGGCGTCCGCCGGCGCCCCGGGCCAGGACAGGTACAGGTCGACGACGCCCTGCTGCCCGGGCGCGCGGTTGGCCACCTGCGCCGCGAGTGCGACCGCGAGCGCGCTCTCGGAATGCAGCTCGGCGTACGTCGCCACGGTTGAGACGAGGTGGCTGGGACGGGCGTCGAGCACGTATTCGGCCACGGCGAAGGGCCGGTCGCTTACCTCGAGCGAGCGCAGGTCGTGTATCTCGTGCTCGCGGTAGTGCCGCCTGATCAAGACCTCCAGCAGCGGCTCGTTGCGGGGGATCCCGTTCTCGAGTCGGCTGGCCAGGAAGCTGACGATCCGCTCTGGTATCGCGGCCAGCGCCTCCATCCGCTCTGCGCGATCTTCCGCATCCGGATTCGCGGCGAGCGCCTCCACCTCGCCGCGCACCCCGGCGAGTACGGCGGCGCGCTCTTGCTCCACGACCGGCTCGTCGAACCAGCGGAATCGCACGCTGCGCGCGAGGTCACCGATTGCGGGGAAGCGGATCTGCGTTGCCAGCGCGAAGCGATCGAGCACCTCGCGTGCCGGCAGGTCGGCGTCGGTGTCCGGCGCCGGCTCGGTGTGCCAGCGCTGCAGGATGGCGGTGACGATCGCGAGTTCCGCTGTCGAGCGCTGCTGGGCGAGGAAGATGCGGAAGACCGCTCCCTCGAGCTGAGGCGTGCGGTCCAGTTCGGTGATGCCGTAGTGCGCGAGGACGCTCTCCAGCTTGGTGCGGAAGATGTCGGGCAGCCCGCTGCGTTCGAGGTCGAGGCTCTGCAGGTAGCTGTGGAAGTACTCCCTCGGGCTGTGCACGCGCAGTTCGGTGCGCATCTCCTCGGCGGCCAGCCGGTTGCGGCTGAGGTCGGCGAAGTCGGCGAACACCTTGAGTAGGGCGATCTCGCCGGGCAGCACGTCGATGCCCTGTGCCGCTGCCTCGTCACGGAGTTCGAGGTAACGCTGCAGCGCGCCGCCGTTGTCGCTCGGGTCGATGTCGAAGCCGAGCAGCACAGCGGTCAGGTCGGCCAGTCCGCGGGCGAGCGGGTCCTCGCCGTTCTGCCGCGGCTCGGGCAGGTCGAGATCGACGGCCTCGCGCGTGGCCGGCACCTCGGCGTCGGCGATCGGTTCGATGCGCACCAGCGGCGCCCCGGTCTCGACCTGGCTGCCCGCGGACACGTGCAGCTCGCGCACCGTGGCAGGGAACGGCGCGTTGAGCCGGGTCTCCATCTTCATCGACTCGAGGACGATGACCGGTGCGCCGGCGGCCACTTCGGTGCCCACCGCCGCCGGAGTGGCGACCACGAGCGCGGGCGACGGTGCGCGCAGAACGCCGCCCTCGTCCCGGCTGATCCGGTGCGCGACCCCGTCCACCTCGACGAAGTGGACCGGGCCGTGCGCCGCGGTGAGCACCCGGAACGGATGTCCGGATACCGAGAGGCGGATGCGCGAGTTGCCCATTCGCTTGACGTCGGCCTCGACGACGTACGCCTGGCCGTCGGCAGTGAGCGTGACGCGGAAGCGCTGCGTACCGATCTGCGAGACGGCGACGCGATAGGCACGTCCGCGCAACTTGAGATCGATGGGACGGGCCACCCGGTGCTGCACCTGCGGCCGGCCGCCCCGCGCGGTCTGCAGCAGCCGGCTCACCTCGACCTGCTCGTCGTCCTGGTAGGCCTCGATGCCTGCGGCGACGAGTGCGATACCGGAATGCCGCTCGGTGACCAGCCGTCCCTCGCGGCGCACGCGGTCGATCCAACCGGTGTCCGCGCTCGCGTCGATCACCTCGGGCTGTTCGAGCAGCTCGAGCAGGAAGCTCTTGTTGGTGGCGCCGCCCTGGATGATCACCGCGGTCTCGCCGACGGCCCGCCGCAGCCGGGCCAGGGCTTCGTCGCGGGTGCGCCCGTGCGCGATGATCTTGGCGATCATCGAGTCGAAGTCGGCCGGGATCGTGTCGCCCTCGCCGACGCCGGTATCGACCCGGATGCCGGGGCCGGACGGCAGGGCGAGCAGCTCGATCCGGCCGGGCGACGGTGCGAAATCGCGGTCGGCGTCCTCGGCGTTCAGGCGCGCCTCGACGGCGTGCCCGGACTCGGTCGGCTTAGGCCCCTCCAGCCGTCCGCCGGCGGCAACGTGCAGTTGCAACCGGACGAGGTCGGTGTCGGTGGTGCTCTCAGTGATCGGGTGCTCCACCTGCAGCCTGGCGTTCACCTCAAGGAACGCGAGCGACTTCTCGGCCGGGTGGTACAGGAACTCCACGGTGCCCGCGCCGCAGTAGCCGACTGTCTGGGCGAGCCGTTCAGCGGATGCCTTGAGGTCGTCCACCTGCTGCTCGTCGAGTAACGGGGAAGCCGACTCCTCGATCACCTTCTGGTTGCGCCGCTGCACCGAGCAATCTCGCACGCCGAGCGCCCACGCCGTCCCATAACTGTCGGCGATGACCTGCACCTCGACGTGCCGCGCGCCGGTGATCAGGCGCTCGAGGAACACGACGCCGCTGCCGAACGCGCGGGCGGCCTCCGCCCTCGTGCGTTCGTAAGCGTCGGCGAGTTCATCGTCGTCGTTGATCACGCGGATGCCACGCCCGCCGCCGCCTGCGGACGCCTTGAGCATCACCGGGTAGCCGATCAGCGCAGCGGCGTCGCGGGCCGCGTCAAGGGTCTCGACAGCGCCCTTACTCCATGGCGCGACCGGGACGCCGACCTCCTCGGCGAGCAGTTTCGATCCGACCTTGTCGCCGATCCTGCGCATCGCTTCGGGGCTGGGTCCGATGAACGTGACGCCGATCCGCGCGCACATCTCGGCGAAGGCAGGGTCCTCGGCGACGAAGCCCCAGCCCACCCACGCCGCGTCGGCATTGGACTGCAGCAGCGCGGTCTCGAGCAGGTCGTGGTTGAGATAGGGACGGCCGGATGCCGGGCCGAGCGGATAGGCGATGTCGGCCTCGCGGACGAACATAGCGTTGCGCTCGGCGTCGGTGTACAACGCGATGGTGCAGATCGGCTCGCCGACACCGTCCGCGTTGATGTCGCGGACTGCGTGGATGAGCCGCATCGCCGCCTCACCCCGGTTGACGATCGCGATGCGCCTGAACAGTGCCATGGCCTGAGCCTCTCGCACCAGGCCGGTTACTGGCCAGTTATCTCGGCGGTAGGCGCGTGGCCGTCCGAAGACCGCCATGCAGAACGCCGGTCAGGCAGGCTTCGCGCTGCGAAACGAGCGCCGGTAGCTGTCAGGTGGGACCCCGACGACGCGCTTGAACTGGCGCCGAAGTGTCGTGGCGGTACCCATGCCGGTAGCGAGGGCAACCGCCTCGATGCTCTGGTCGGTGGCCTCGAGCAGCTCCTGGGCGCGGCGTACGCGCTGGGTCAGGAGCCACTGAATCGGTGCCTGCCCGGTGACTGACCGGAACTGCCGTCCGAGATTGCGGGGGCTCGTGTTCGCCCTCCGTGCCATGTCCGTCACTGTCAGCGGCTGGTCCAGCCGTTGCTGGACCCAGGCGAGCAGGTGGGCAAGCATGTGGTCGCCCGTGACCTGCATCGGTGTGGCTACGAACTGGGCCTGGCCGCCGGGCCGATGTGGTGGCATGACGAGGCGACGGGCGACCGTGTTGGCGATGGTGGCGCCGTGGTCGAGGTGGACCAGGTGTAGGCAGAGATCCACGGCGGCGGCCTTGCCCGCAGCGGTGAGCACGCTGCCGTTGTCCGTGTACAGCACGTCCGGGTCGACCACGGCCCGCGGATGGCGGGCACTCAGCTCCGCGGTATGAGCCCAGTGGGTGGTGGCTCGTCGACCGTCCAGCAGGCCCGCGGCGCCGAGCACGAACGCCCCGGTGCAGAGTGAGGCAACCCGGGCACCGGACTCGTGGGCCGCGCGTACGGCTTCGATCAGTTCTGCTGGCGGCGGGTCGTCGATGTCGGCGCACGCAGGCACGATCACGGTGTCGGCGCTGATCAAGCGCTCCAGGCCGTGGTCGGGCTCGACCACGAATGGGCCGACCTGCACCGGTCCAGGCCCGCAGAGCAGTACGTCGTACCAGTCTTCCGTGGCTTCGCGCGGGGGATTGCCGAAGATCTCGTAGGCCACCGCCAGCTCGAAGTGCAGGAGGTGACCGGCAGCCGGCAGTGCAACTGTGTGCATGTCCGAAAGTGTACGTATGGTGTCGTTCCGGACTCTCACGGTCAGGGCCCTCGTGCGGCGAGAGTGGACCCGTCAGAACATCTAGATCGGAGGAACCATGGGTGTAGTGGATGCAGTGGTGGTCTACGGAGCGACGGGGCACACCGGGCGCTTCGTCGTCGCCGAACTGCTCGAGCGCGGATTCGCCACTGTCATCTCCGGCCGTGACGCAGCTCAGTTGGAGGTGCTGGCCGCGGGGTGGGGTGAGGTGGCGGTGCGGCCGGCCACGGTGGATGACCCGAGCTCCTTGGACCGGGCCCTCGCCGGCGCAGCGGCTGTCGTGAACTGCGCCGGACCGTTCGCGGTGACGGGGGGCCCGGTCGTCGAGGCAGCCTTGCGCGCGGGGATCCCGTACGTCGACGTCGCGGCAGAGATCGAGGCGAATGCTTCGATCTTCGCCGACTACGCGGAAGCAGCCCGAAAGACAGACACACCCGTGGTGCCGGCGATGGCCTTCTACGGCGGGCTGGGCGACCTGTTGGTGACCGCGGCGATGGGGGAGTGGACCGCTGCGGACGAGGCGCACGTCGCGTATGGGTTGAGCAGTTGGCATCCCACGGCAGGCACCCGGGCGGCGGGTCAGGTGTCCCAGCAGCGTCGTGCGGGCCGTCGGGTGCGGTTCACGGACGGCGCGCTGGAGTACCACGACGACAAGGCATCAGAGCAGGACTGGCTCTTTCCGGAGCCACTGGGCCGACGAGCGGTGATCGCGGAGTTCACCATGGCCG
>JAWWOY010000625.1:0-4321 GCA_033851195.1 Kribbellaceae bacterium
CTGCGGCACAGCGACACCGCAGGCCGCCACCAAAGGGGCCAACGGCAACGTGATCTTGTCGCCCACGCCACCGGTGGAGTGCTTGTCCGCCGTCGGCCGGGACAACTTGGCGAAGTCCAGCCGCTCACCGGAGGCGATCATCGCCGCGGTCCAGCGGGCGATCTCGCGCCGGTTCATCCCGTTCAGCAGGATCGCCATCGCCAGCGCGGACATCTGCTCGTCCGCGACCGCGCCGCGGGTGTAGGCGGCGATCACCCAGTCGATCTGAGGGTCGGTCAGCTCGCCGGAGTCCCGTTTGGTGCGGATCACGTCGACGGCGTCGAAGTTCTCGGTCACGCGTTCTTCTCCAGGTCGTCAGGCCCGAACGCGTCGGGCAGGATCTCGCTGAGCGGTCGGATCCCCGAGACTGTCTCCAGCAACAGTTCCGGACCGCCGTGCTCATGCAGCAACTGACGGCACCGGCCACAGGGCATCAGCAGTTCGCTGCGGCCGTCTACACAGCTGAAAGCGACCAGGCGTCCGCCACCTGTGAGCAGAAGCTGCGAGACGAGCCCGCACTCGGCACACAGACCCAACCCGTACGAAGCGTTCTCTACGTTGCAACCGGCAACGACCCGACCGTCGTCGACCAGCGCCGCCGCGCCGACCGGGAACCCCGAGTACGGCGCGTAGGCCCGGCGCATCGCCTCGACCGCGGCCTCCCGCAAGGCCGACCAGTCGACGCCGGTGCCATCGGGCCCGGCGCCAGAGCCATCAGGACCGGTGCTGTCGGGGCCTGCCGTGGAGCTATTCGGTGACGTAGGGCTCACCGTCCGCCTTCGGTGCTCTCACTCTTCCGGCCAGGCCCGCGACGGCGATGACTGTCGCCAGGTACGGAGCCATCAGGAGCAGCTCGCCAGGGATCGGCGTCTGGATGATCTGCAGCTGCGACTGCAACTGGGTGGCGAAGCCGAAGAACAACGCCGCCACCATCGCGCCGATCGGGTGCCAGCGGCCCATGATCAGGGCGGCCAGCGCGATGAAGCCGTTGCCGGCGGTCATGTCCTTGCTGAACGAGCCGGCGTAGCCGACGGTGAAGAACGCGCCACCGAGACCGGCCAGTACGCCGGCCCACAGCACCGCGGAGTAGCGCACCCGCTTCACCTTGATGCCGACCGTGTCCGCCGCCTTCGGGTGTTCCCCGACTGCCCGGACACGCAGCCCCCAGCGGGTCTGGAAGAGCACGAAGGTGACCACGGCGACTGCGACGTAGGTCAGGTAGACCAGCGCGGTCTGATTGAACAGGATCGGCCCGAAGAACGGTATTTCACTCAGGACCGGGATCTTCACTGCCGAGAGCACCTGCGGGGTATTCAGCTTTTCCGCGTTGCCCTGCAGGAACTGGTCGAACAGGTAGCCGGTGATGCCCGAGGCGAACACCACCAGGACAACGCCGAGGACCACCTGGTTGACCAGGTACTTGATGGAGAACACCGCGAGCAGGGCCGCCATCAGGACACCTGTCAGAGCTGCCGCGACCAGCGCCGCCACCGCGCTGCCCGTCGTACTGGAGACGACTGCGGCGGTGAAGGCGCCGACCAGGAACTGGCCCTCGATCGCGATGTTGATGACACCGGCGCGCTCACAGAGGACACCCGCGAGGGCACCCAGGATCAGCGGGGTGGCGAAGTTCAGCGTGCCCTGGAACTGGTTGGCCAGCGGGAAGGTCTTGCCCGCGGCAGCCCAGCAGAGGAATGCGCCGATGAAGCAGACACCGAGCACGGCGGCCAGCCAGCCGGCGTACCGGGTCGGGACGCGACGCATCACGTAGGCGATCGCGGCCAGCAGTCCCAGCAGTCCCAGCAGGATGGCGACGGGCTGGGCCGGCAGGCCGACGAGGTTGTGCGCCAGGTCGCCGGAGACCAATTGGAAGGTGGCCTTGCCGCTCTTGGTCGCGATAGCCAGGCCGAGGCCGATCAGCGCGAACACCAGCATCAGGCCGCCGACGCGGAGCCGGCGAATCCGCTCGGCCGGTGCCTCGATCGTCGCCGCGGCCGGAGCCTCGACGGGCTTGGGCTCCTTGGGCGCCTCCGGGGTCTCGGCGGTCTTGGTGGTCTCGCTCATCCGTTCCAGCCTTTCGCGAGGACGGCGCCGGCGCCGCGTTCCTTCGGCAGGAACCGGAAGACCGAGCGCACCAGCGCCGGGGCCGCGACGAACAGCACGATCACGGCCTGCAGCACGGTGGTCAGAGTCAACGGTGTCTGCGTCTGGAGCTGCATCTGCAGGCCGCCGGCATTCAGGGCACCGAAGAGCAAGCCGGCCAGCACGGTGCCGACCGGGGTGCCGCGGCCCAGCAGGGCGACGGTGATGGCGTCGAAGCCGACGGACGCCGCGACACCGTCCGTGAGCGGCAGGTCGGTGCCCAGCACCTGCTGGGTACCGGCCAGCCCGGCCAGCGCGCCGGCAACCACCATCGCGATCACGTAGGCGCGCCCGACGCTCATCCCCGCCGTACGGGACGCGTCCGGGTTGGCGCCGACCGCGCGCAACTCGAAGCCGACGGTCGAACGGTTCAACAGCCACCAGACGAAGCCGGCCGCGAGCAGGGCGAGCACGAAGCCGAGATGCAGCCGGTTGCCGCCGAACTGCGGGTACTGCGCGTTCGCGTCGACGACCGGGCTGATCGGGTCCTCCCGACCGGGACGCTTGAAGGTCGATGTCGTCAGCAACCACTGCAGCAAGTAGATCGCGACGTAGTTGAGCATGATCGTCACGATCACCTCGTGGGCGCCGGTCCTTGCCTTCAGCAACCCGACCACACCGCCCCAGATCGCGCCGCCGACCAGGCCGGCCAGGACCGCGATGATCAAGTGCAGTCCGGGTGGCAGGTGCCAGGCGAAGCCGACCCAGGCGGCGAGGATCGCACCCATGATCAGCTGGCCCTGAGCACCGATATTGAACAGCCCGGTGCGGAACGCCAGCGAGACCGCCAGGCCGCCGCAGATCAGCGGGGTGGCCTGGGTCAGGGACTCGGTGATCGGCGTGATCCCGCCGACCGCGCCGAGGACAAGCGCCTTGTACGCGTTGCCGACCGCGGCGGCGGCCGCCGAGATGGTGTCCATCGGCGCCGCACCGAAGTAGCCCACCGCCGCCTTCACCTGGGCATCGCCGATGATGATCAGGATCGCACCGACCACCAGGGCCAGTAGGAACGCGCTGGCCGCGACCAGGCCCTGGACAGCCCAGCCGGGCAACCCGGACTGCTGCGGCTCCTTGGCCGGCCCGGTCTTGGCCGGATCCTCGGCCGGCTCTTTGGCCGGTTCGGTCTGCGTCAGCTTAGAGGCCGGCTCGGTGACCGGCTCGTTCGTGCTCATCTAGATCGTTCCCAACGTGGTCGGGTGCTCGGTCGCCACGACCTCGGCGTCGCTCTTGGAGGCACCGGCCATCATCAGGCCGAGCTGGTCGCGCGGGGTGTCGGACGGTACGACGCCGACCACCTTGCCGCGGTACATCACCGCGACCCGGTCGGCGAGCGCTGCGATCTCGTCCAGCTCCGTGGACACGATCAGGACGGCGGTCCCGTTGTCCCGCTCGGTCACGAGCCGGGTGTGCAGGAACTCGATCGAGCCGACATCGACACCGCGGGTGGGCTGCGAGGCGACCAGCAGCTTCAGCGGCCTGGACAGCTCGCGGGCCAGCACTACCTTCTGCTGGTTACCGCCCGACAGCGAAGTGACGGGCAGGTCGGTGGACTGGGTGCGGATGTCGAACTCGCTGACCCGTTCCTGGGCGTTCCGCTCGATCTCGTCGGTCCGCAGCGACAGCCCGTTGCCGAACGGCGCCTTCCGGAACAGGTCGAGGACCAGGTTCTCCGCGACCGTGAACGAGCCGACGAAGCCGTCGTGCCCGCGATCCTCGGGGATGTAGCCGATCCCCGCATCGAGTCGTTGCCGGGTGGACCGGCCGGTCAGGTCGTTGCCGTCCAGCTTGACGGTGCCGGCAGCGATCGGGGTCAGCCCGAGCAATGCCTCGGCGAGCTCGGTCTGGCCGTTGCCCTGGACACCCGCGACGGCCAGGATCTCGCCCGCCCGGACCTCCAGGTCGACGCTGTCGACGGCGGTGTGGCCGCGTTCGTCGATCACCGTCAGGCCGCGGACCTCCAGCACGGCGGCCCCCGGCTGGGCCGGCTCCTTGTCGACCACCAGGTCGACCGCCCGGCCGACCATCAGCTCGGCCAGAGCCTCCTCGGACTCCGACGGCTCGGCCTGTCCGACCACCTTGCCGCGGCGGATCACGGTGATCTTGTCCGCGATCGCCTTGACCTCTTTGAGCTTGTGGGTGA
>JAWWOY010000629.1:0-3600 GCA_033851195.1 Kribbellaceae bacterium
CGGGTATAACTCAACGTCTTGCCGTCGAGCCCGGCCGGCCTCCGCCCGCCTGCCGACGGTGGGGTCCGTTGCCGGACCCAGGCCCCACCGCTACCCACACACACCGGTGCGCCACCCACCCCTAAACATCCTGAGCACGACTATGCCGCCCTGGACCGTTCCCGCTTTGGTGGACACCGGGGGTAGCTGCCCCATTCGTCGGGAGTTCCACTGATGGGTTCGACACGCCGTAGTGGCACCGGGGAGTACAAGGAAGAAGCGGTGAATTTCGTCGTAGAGGGCGGACGGTCGGTCGCTGAGGTCGCCCGGAACATCGGTGTTCACGAGATGACGTTGGGTAGATGGGTGCGAAAAGCTAAGGATGCTCGCGATTCGGCTGTGCCGGCGGACGCGGTGGTGGGTGAGTCCGAGCGGAACCCCGCGGTGACCCACGCGATCGCCACTATCGCCGAGACAGCATGGACACCAGTGCACTATCCGGGCGCGGTCGTCGACCCCGACACCGGTGAGCTGATCTCCGACGCCGAGGTCGCCGAAACACAGTTCACCACGTTCGCCTCCCAGCACCCGGTCACCGCCCGGGCTGGTCGTGCGCCGGGTCCGCGACCGCATCAACTCGAGGAACTGTTCCACCACCACCCGTTCACCGACCTCGGTTTCGGAGCTGCGCGAGGCGCATTTGTCCGACGGTGGCCCCGCTGCGCGAGCTAAACGCCGCCAAGCCACTCGCATGTGTGATCCAAACGGGCCTATGCGGTCTCAAGTGGTGTGTCGCGCCGCCGATGAGAGGGGTAGAGCTCTGCCCTGGACCCAGGCGGTGCTTCCTACCGACAGGCATGTCAATGCAGCTGTATAAACGTCCAGTCGCCGCAGTCCACCCGGCTGCTCCGCCGGGCTTGGACGATGCCCTTGAGTGGTACGAGCGGGCTGCCGACGCCGGTGACATCAGCGCCGCGTACACGCTCGGCATCCTGCTCACCGACCAGTTGGAACGGACAAGAGACCCGGCGAACCCGGCGGACCGGGATGTGGCCCGCCACTGGTGCGAGCAGGCCGCGAACGCAGGCAGCACCGGCGCGATGACCAACCTCGGCGTGCTGCTCGTCAGGCACTTGAAGCCTCCTGACTTGGCCGCGGCACGCCAGTGGTTCGAGCGGGCCGCTACGGCTGGTGACCGTGACGCCGCTTTCAACCTCGGGCTGCTGCTCGCCGAGGAGGTAGACCCACCGGATCTGGATGCCGTACGCAAGTGGTACGGGCGGGCCGCGGAGGCAAACGACGCCGACGCGATGAACAACCTGGCGACCCTGCTCGCCGAGCAACTCGAGCCGCCGGACCTGGAGGCGGCGCGCTATTGGTACGAGCAGGCCGCAGAAGCGGGACACACAGACGCCGCATTCAACCTCGGGCTCCTGCTCATTACGCGGCCGGACCCGCCGGACCTAGATGCGGCCCGCCATTGGTGGCAGTTGGCCGCCGAGGGCGGTGACGCTGCCGCTGCATATAACCTCGGGCTCCTTGCGTCCCGACTGGACCCGCCGGACCTGGACGTGGCCCGCCGCTGGCACCACCGGGCCGCCGAGGCTGGCCACGCTTCCGCTGCGTACAGCCTCGGGCTGATCGCTGACCGCGTGGACCCGCTGGACCCAGATGAGGCCCGCCGCTGGTATGAGCGGGCCGCAGAAGCGGGACACACAGACGCCGCGGTGAACCTGGGGCTCCTGCTAGCTCATCGGCTGGACCCGCCCGACTTGGACACAGCGCGCCAGTGGTTCGCGCGAGCCGCCGCTGGTGGGGACACCGGCGCGATGACGATGCTCGGCAACTTGCTCAACTACTTCCTCGAGCCGCCAGACCCGGAGGCTGCGCGCGCATGGTGGCAATTGGCAGCGGATGACGGTGACCCCGACGCCATGACCAGCCTCGGAACACTCGCCTATCACCGCCAACCGCCAGACCTAGGAGCCACCCGGAAATGGTGGGAGTTGGCCGGCGAGGCTGGCGACACCGGGGCCGCCTACAACCTCGGAATCCTGCTCGCCGACCAGATGAGCCCGCCAGACCTGCACGCAGCACGGCGATGGTATGAGCGTGCCGCGGACGCTGGACACACAGACGCCGCTTACAACCTCGGAAACCTACTCGTCGACCGGACCGACCCACCAGACCTGGATGCGGCCCGCCAATGGTACGAGCGTGCCGCGGAGGCTGGGCACACCAGCGCCGCGTTCAATCTCGGGGTCGTCTGCGCCAACCGAATGGACCCGCCGGACCCCGACACCGCCCGCCGGTGGTGGCAGTTGGCCGCCAATGCCGGCCACCTCGGCGCCGCCCGCCGCCTGGGAACCCTGCTCCGCTAACTTGCCAGACTCGCCGGACCTGGACGCCGCCGCGCCAGTGGTGGCGCTTGCGCGTATCGCCGCGACCTGCTGTTCGTTCGCGGGGTCGACGCGATGTCTTACGACCGCAGCAGGCGGTGCAGTCGCAACGCGAGCTGGATCTCCAGCGCAGGCTCGGCCTCCTGCCAGTCGCTGCCGAGCAGCTGCGCCACCCGATCGAGGCGCTGTGCGACGGTGTTGACGTGTACGTGCAGGTCGTCCTTGGCGCGGGTCAGGTTGCCGCCGTTGGCGAAGTACGTCTCCAGGGTCTGGATCAGCCCAGTTCCGCGGCGTTCGTCGTACTCCAGAACCGGACCCAGGACGGAGTTGACGAAGCCTTCGACGCCTTGGGCCTCCCCGAGCAGCACCCCCATGAAGCCGAGCTCGCGGCTGCTCGTTCCATCCCCGCACCGCCCGAGCGCCGTCAGCGCCTCCAGGCACCGCACGGACTCGGCGTGGGCGGCAGGAACACGCTCTGGCCCCGACACCGGACCCGCGGCACCGACGGTCACCGGTTGGCCGATGGCGACCGCCAGCTCCTTGGCGAGCCGGCGCGCAGCCGCTCCCGCATCCTCGCCGGGCAGCAGCAGTACGGCGCGGTCCTGATGTAGCCCGGCGATTCCGCCGCTCAACGAGGCAAGGTGGCTCGCCGCGAAGGCCAGCCGGTGCAGGCGGTCGCGGTCCGTCTGAGCAACAACGACCGCGAACTCGCCATCCAGGTCAAAGCCGACCTGCCGCGCCCGCTCTCGATGATTGTCACCTGCTCGTGAGCCGTTCGCGACGAGGTCGGAGATCAGCTCACCGCGGACCCGGTTCTCGGTCTCCATCGCCGTCCGGTTCATCAGTTGCAGCAACGCGGTCACCAGCGCAGCGCGTTCTAACACCCGCTGGTCGGCGCCGTCCAAGTCGGCGCGGCCCTGCAGCACGAGCGCACCGAAGGCCTCCGAACCAGCCACCACAGCGGCGAACCAGGTGCCGTCGCGACGGACTGCCCTGCCCTCGGCGCGCGATTCTGCGACGGCCTCAAGCCACACGGCCGGTGCGTCAGCGGATTGGCTCGCTCCGATGGAGGCGACACACCGTGCGTCGGGATCTAGCACGACCAGGTGGCCACCAAGCACTTCCGTCACCGCCGCAGCGACCTCATCGACACCGCCGCCGCGCAGAGCGAGGTCGGCGAACCGGTCGTGCGCCTCGGCCGCCCGTTCCACCGCCTCGCTGT
>JAWWOY010000663.1:0-3281 GCA_033851195.1 Kribbellaceae bacterium
CACGGATCGCAGCCCACGAATCCCGGGTCACCGCCGAACGCGTCGCAATGTTCCCTGAGGCGTGGGCTGCCGCGGCGCCCGGTCGGATGGGGAGCGCTGCCCGCCGGATCCTCGAACTGCTCACCGAGCACCCGGTGTTCTCCGCCGAGGAGATCGAGGACCTCATCGGCGGTACGACCAGCGCGGTCTACCGCGGTATCGACCGACTCGTCGAGGCCGAAGTGCTGCGGCCGCTGACGGACCGCAAACGCAACCAGGTCTGGGGAGCCGCAGACATGCTCGATGAGCTCGACGATCTCGGCACCCGGATCGCAGCAGCAGCCAGCACGCACTCAACCGACTGACGGCAGTCGACAGCTGGGTGTCGCGTCCTTGTGTCCAGGGTGCGGGCGGCCGGGAGCCGGGCAAGGTGAGCAAAGACGTAGGGTTGGGGACGTGTCAACCGCCGAGATCCAGCCCGCGTTGCCCGGTGATCCGTCAGCGACGGACGTGCCCGAACTGGTTGTCGGGTTCGACCTGGACATGACCCTGATCGACTCCCGGCCCGGTATCCAGGCTGTCTGGGACCTGCTCGCGGCCGAAACCGGCGTCCCGATCGACACCGACCTGGTGGTCAGCCGGCTCGGGCCGCCGCTGACCTGGGAGATGGCGAACTGGTTCCCGCCGGAGCAGGTCGACGCGATGGTCGAGCGCTACCGGGAGCACTACCCGGCGTACGCGATCACCGGCAGCCTCCCGTTGCCCGGTGTCGCCGAGTCGCTCGCCGCCGTACGGGCTCTGCGTGGCCGCACCATGGTCGTCTCGGCGAAGTACGCGCCCAGCGTGAAGCTGCACCTGGACCACCTCGGCCTGGACGTCGACGAGCCGGTGGGAGATCTGCACGGTGCGGAGAAGGGCGTCGCGCTGCGGGAACACCACGCGATGATCTACGTCGGCGACCACACGGCCGACATCGACGGCGCCCGCGCGGCCGGGGCTGTCGCGGTGAGCGTGGCCACCGGTCCGTTCTCGGCGGATGAGTTGCGCGCGTACGGCGCTGACGTCGTACTGAATGATCTGACCGAATTTCCGGCCTGGCTCGACGCGTACGTGCTCGAGCAGCGGTTGTCGGCCCTGATGGACAGGCTGGCCGGCTACAAGAGCCTGGTGGTCGCCTTCAGCGGCGGCGCCGACTCAGCCTTCCTGCTGGCTGCCGCGGCCCGGGCGATCGGCCCGGCCAACGTGGTCGCGGCGACGGCGGTCAGCCCCAGCCTGCCGGTGGCCGAGCTGGAGCCCGCCGCGCGCTTCGCCGACGGCCTCGGCGTCCGGCACGTCACGCCACCCACCCACGAGATGGACCGCGAGGGCTACCAGGCCAACGCCGGCGACCGGTGCTACTTCTGCAAGGCCGAACTGGTGGAGACGCTGCAGCCGATCGCGGACGAGTTCGGCATCGCCGCGATCGCCACCGGCACCAATGCCGACGACGCGATCGCCGGCTTCCGGCCGGGCATCCGGGCAGCCTTCGAGCGCGGCGCGATCACCCCGCTGCGCGATGCTCGGCTGACCAAGGCGCAGATCCGCGAGGCGTCCCGGAGCTGGGGCCTGGAGACGTCCGACAAACCGGCCGCGGCCTGCCTGTCCAGCCGGATCGCGTACGGCATCCGGATCACCCCGAACCTGCTCGCCCGGGTCGACCGCGCCGAGCAAGCGGTCCGTGCCCACCTCACTCCGTACGGCGTACAGAACGTGCGGGTCCGGGACGTCGGCGAGTCGGCCAGCATCGAGATCGACGCGAACCTGCTCGGCAATGTCGACACCGCCGCCTTGGTCGAGCTGGTCCGGGCCGAGGGTTTCACCGCCGCCGCGGTCGATCCTCGCGGGTTCCGCTCCGGCGCCATGAACGAACGCCTGGCTGACCCCGAGCTCTACCGCTGACACCAGTCGGGCTTCGTGGAGTGCGGAATCATTGCCTGATCAATAGGTTCACGGAGGCGCGGGGAGCCTGGTTCACGTAGGCTGAGGAGTCGGCCCGGGCATCCTGTCCGGTACCCCTCCTTCCCCTGTTCCGACGATTGACATCGAAGAGGTTCCCGTGCCTGTAGGCAAGGTCAAGTGGTATGACTCCGAGAAGGGGTTCGGCTTCCTCAGCAAGGAGGAGGGCGGGGATGTCTATGTTCGCTCCGAGGCGCTGCCGGCCGGAGTGACCAGCCTGAAGCCCGGCCAGAAGGTCGAGTTCGGCATCGTCGAGGGCCGCAAAGGCGAGCAAGCCCTGCAGGTCCGGCTGATCGACCCGCCACCCTCCGTGGCTAAGGCGATGCGGCCCAAGCCGGAGGACCTGGCGCTAGTGATCGAGGACCTGATCAAGCTGCTCGACAACATCGGTGAGGGCTACCGCCGCGGCCGTCACCCAGACAACAAGACCGCCCACAGCGTGGCCACCGTACTCCGCGGCGTAGCCGACAAACTCGACATCTAACCCATCGTCGGTCCCTTGTTCCCCGGCGCGTCGGCCTTCATCGGTCCCTAGTAGTTGCCACAGGCGCAGTCGGGGCTGGGCGAATGGTGTAACCACCGCACGGGTGCCCGCACCCTGTCGACTTCCCTTGTCGACTTGGATGCCCTTGGGCTGAGCCGCGTGTCGATACGGGGAGTGGGACTTGTGCCGGCGCATCGGTATGGGGACATGTCCCGGCATGTTCGGTCCGGCACGTTCGGTCCGGGACGGGGCTGGCTAGTACGCCTGGCCAGGTGGTCGCGGCCAGCGCGGTGCGGGGATCGCCAGGCTGCAGCCGGGAGGATCACGCCGCTCCGTGACCCGTCGTACGAGTTCGGCCGCCGGGGGCAGGCCGATTGCTGGCTGGATGGTGCACAGGGTGGAGAAGTGAGGTCAGCCTTGTACGCCGCCCAGTCAACCCAAGCCTGTGTGGCTGGCTGGATGGTGCACAGGGTGGAGAAGTGAGGTCGGCCTTGGTTGCTCAGTCAACCAAAGCCGGGATCGATGGCTGGGCGGTGCACAGAGGCGGCCGCGGCGCGCGGAACCGCCCGACCAACTACTCGCAAACTCCCTCAACCCACGCCCGGTGCACTGACCACTTGAATCCGCCGCCCGACGTACGACGTGTCGAAGAGGTAGGTGGAGTATTGGCGGCCCGTCGCTGCGGCAAGTGGGACATCCGAGCCCCGGGCAACGCACCCGCTGTACTGCGCGTAACCGAGCCGGGGCATTTTCTACCCGGCGTGTGCCACCGGCGGTCGGGTGGAACCGCCTCGTGCCGGGCCGTCCTGGCCCGGGCCTCCAG
>JAWWOY010000677.1:0-3247 GCA_033851195.1 Kribbellaceae bacterium
GAACAGGTGGTTCGTCTCACATCGGACACGCTTCTCGTACCGGGAAGCGATCCGCGTGTCAGGATGTTGCTATCTGGTGAGTACGGAACTAGATGAGATGAGGCCTCAAGTGACTACAGCACTCGCCCCGAGCTCGACCCTGTCGGCTGCGGACCGTTGTGACCGCTGCGGCGCGCAGGCCTACGTACGTGTCACCCTCACGAGCGGTGGGGAGTTGCTCTTCTGCGCCCACCACGGACGGGAACACGCGGAGAAACTGCGCAACATCGCGATCACCATCCACGATGAGACGGGTCGGCTCGAAGCCACCCCGTCCGAATCGGTCCCCGCGGAGGGCGACCAGTAACCGGCCTCGCAGCGTCGCGGAGCGCCCACTGATAGCTTCCGTTGATGGCGGTCACCCGGCAGGGTGGCCGCCATCCGTCTTCGGCAGGCCTGACTCGGCGAAGTCCGGCGCGGTTCACAGCTGAACCTGTAGCGGCGTCTCCAGCACGGTCAGGACGCCCTCGTCCATTCGGAGCGACAGCTGGCCGTTGCCGACTTGTAGGCCGTGCACCTCCAGCCGTTGCCATGGGAACGGGTTGGCGGGCTTGATCCGCAGAGTGCCGCCCGGGACGTCGGGAGCGATGCCCAGCGCTGCCACGACGACCGCCACCGCGGAGGCGGCTGCCCAAGCCTGTGGCCGACAGGACAATGGGTACGGCGTTGGGGTCTGCTCATGCTCGAGTCCCAGCCCGCCGTACAGCTCAGGTAGTCGGTAGGAGAAGGCCTCGGCCGATGTAAGTAGACCCTTCACGTACGACGTGGCTGTAGGAGCCTGGCCAGCTGCGTAGAGGCCTTCGACGGCTATTGCCGTGTCATGTGGCCAGACGCTTCCGGTGTGATAGCCGAGCGGGTTGAAATGCGTCATGGCTCGCGACAACGTCCGGAGTCCGAAGCCACTATCGAGGTCGTTACTGGCCAACTGGTTCGCCACTGATTCTTCTTCGGCAGGATCTAGCAGGCCCGTGCCGAGCACGTGACCCATGTTGGAGGCAGGGCCGGCGACCGGGCGCTTGGCGCCGTCCAAGGCGATCGCCAGGTAGCCGTCGACCCAGTAGCTGGCGCGGAAGCGTTCCTTGAGTGCAGCCGCCCAGTCGATCCAGTAGTCGGCGCCGTCTTGACCGAAGGCAGTCAGTAGCTCGGCACCGGCGACGGCAGCCGCATACGCGTAGCCCTGGACCTCGCAGAGCGCGATCGGTGCTGCTGCCGGGGCTCCGTCGGGCCACTGCACCGCGTCGCGCGAGTCTTTCCAGCCCTGGTTGGCGAGACCGTGTCCGGACTCGTCGATGTACTCCAGGAACCCGTCGGCGTCGGTATCGGCATAGTCGCGCATCCAGCCGAGTGCGCCCCGCAGCGCGGGCAGTAGGCCCCGGACCTCGGCCTCGGGCATACCCCAACGCCAGGCCTTGTGCAGGGTGGTGATCCACAGCGGCGTCGCATCATGAGTCCCGTAGTAGGCCGCCGGCAGCACCAGCCCGGCGCCATGATCGACGATCTTCGCTCGGAGTTCGTGCGGGATCTTGCCCGGCTGTTGAGCGGAACTCGCGTCGACACGAGTCCCCTGCCAGCGGGCCAAGGCTCGCAACGTCCCTGCGGCCAGACCCGGATCCACCGCGACCAGCATGCCCGCAGAGATCAGTGAGTCCCGGCCGAACAAAGTGAGGTACCAGGGTGGCCCGGCGCCTAGGTAGCGATCGCCCCTGTCGGCTGAGAGCTGTAGCCCAGCCACGTCGTCCAAGGAGCGCCGCACCCACTTCTGAAGGCGAGAATCATCGCAGTCGACTGTGACCGTGGAATAGCCTGGCCGCTCTCTCGGCGGCTCGATCTCGAAGCCTTCTGTCGCAGGGAAGCTGGCGGTCAACCGGACCGTGGCAGTCCACTCCCGCCCAGCCCCGACCTTCACCGTCCAAGCCATGTCATGGTCTGGTTTCGGGTCGAAGGCTGCTGTCACCCTGGTGCCGGCGTCGTCGTCCCAGTAGAACTCGCTGGCGCCTTGGAGCGGCTGCAAGCTCGGCAGTTCGGCAGCGGCCTCGCTGCGGACCGCTGCGGTTCCAGCTAGATCCGCGCCGAGGGCTACCACCACCTCGCACTCCACCGTGGTGTGGGACCGGTTGACCACCGCGATTTGCTCGGTCAGTCCGTTGCCGTCCACCGTCCTGGTACGCCGGAGCAGCACCGTCGGGTCGTGGCCCGAATCACCGAGGTGATCCAGCACAGCGTCGTACCGGGTGGTCCAGGCGGTTGGCTCGCCGACGTGAACCGGCTGCGGCAGCCTGCCGTCAACGGTAACGCGGAAGACCGACAGAACCCGTCTGTCTCGGGCATAGACACCGTCAGCGCCGGCGCCACTCAACTGGCCCGACCGAGGTGACAGCACTGCCCAGGGAGCGGCTACTGCAGTGACCAGATCATGCAGATAGAGCATGGATTCCACACTAGGGGCCGCGTGGGCCAGCCTCGCGGGTGCTGATGCGGCAGAGTGGTGACCCGTGAACAGCGTTGCAACGTTCCTGGTCGGCATCGCGATCTTCGTCGGCATCATCGGCATCGTGGTCCCGGTCCTGCCCGGTGCTCTGCTCAGCCTGGCCGCCATCGGGGTCTGGGCGCTGGAGGAGCAGAACGCGACCGGCTGGATCGTGCTGTCCGCGGCCGTCGCCCTGATCGGGGCCAGCCAGGTGGTCAAGTACATCGTGCCCGAGCGGCGCCTGCGGGAGTCCGGCATCCCCCGCCGGTCCACGCTGATCGGGGTACTGCTGGGCATCGTTGGCTTCTTCGTGATCCCGGTGGTCGGCATGTTCGTCGGCTTCCCGCTCGGCGTCTACCTCTCGGAACGCCAGCGACTGCGCGCCCACGACCAGGCCTGGACGTCGACGAAGCACGCGCTGCGGGCCTCCGGCCTGTCCATCGTGATCGAGTTCATCGGCACCGCACTGGCCGCCGCCGTCTGGTTGATCGCGGTGCTCTTCCTCGTCTGAGGCCGCTTCTGAGTCGGAGCAGTGGTGTAGCGCAAACTTAGTCTGGACGAAGTGGCGGCGCCTCCGCTTTCCCTGTAGGCATGGTCTGCCGTCATCCGCTTCTGGAAGGACGGGTCAATCGTGTTGGGAATCGAAGGCAAGGTCGTCGCGATCACGGGCGCCAGCAGCGGCATCGGCGAGGCGACTGCGCTTCTGCTTGCCGAGCGCGGCGCGAAGGTCGTACTCGGGGC
>JAWWOY010000024.1:0-4202 GCA_033851195.1 Kribbellaceae bacterium
GGTGGGGTCCGTGATCATGGCGCCGTCGGTGATGTCGAACATGTACTCCATCCGGTGTACCGGCGGGAGCGGGAGCCGGAGTTCCCAGCCGTACACCACCGGCTTGAACTCCAGCATCTCAGCGGCCACACCGAGTTCCTCCCAGAGCCGGACGCCGCGCAGCGCATGCTCCGGATCGGCCAGGCGGAAAACCACCTCGCCCCCCTCGACGCCACTCACCACCGGCACTTCCGACATCCGGACACGGTACGGCCCCCGCGTTTCAACCGATGCGTTGCGTCCGAACAACCTTGCGCTATAGCCCAAGGTTCTTCGGACGTAATCACTGACAGAAGCTGTCGCTGATCCTCCCTTCGGCTGACCTCAGGCCGGAGCGAACCGTTCCTGGGGCCGATGTTCCGGCGGCTGATTCCCGGCAGGCTTGGCATCGTGACCGGAGATTTCCTACCCCGCCGCCGCAAGGCGTCGGCTCGCGCCCAGGTACTGACCGTTGCCGCCCTCATCCTCGCCGCGGCCGCCGCCGTCTACCTGTTCGCAAGCCACTGAGCCCACCGTCAGCTCCAGCGGACGTCGGCCTCGCCGGGGCGGACCACGCCGGCCTCGTAGGCGACCACCACGGCCTGGACCCGGCTGGACAGTCCGAGCTTCGCAAGCACGCTGCTGACGTGGGTCTTCACCGTTGTCTCGCTGACGAAGAGCTTCGCGGCGAGATCCCGGTTCGACAGGCCGCGAGCCATCCAGGTCAGGACATCTCGCTCCCGCTCGCTCAGTAGCGCCAGCGGCCCGGCCCACGTCGCGGCTGTCGCCGGCACCGGATCCCGTCCGCTCCCAACCCTCCGCTCCAGCTCGACGCAGCGTTCCAGCAGCACCCGCGTCGAGGCGGGATCCACCAGCGAGTCGCCCCGGTGCACCGCCCGTACGGCGGCCACCAGCAGGTCCGGGTCGGTGTCTTTGAGCAGGAAGCCGGACGCCCCGGCGCGGACCGCGCTGAGCACGTACGCCTCGTCGTCGAAGGTGGTCAGCACCAGTACCGCCGGCCGATCCTTGTTCGCCCGGGTGATCCGCTCGGTCGCCTCCAGCCCATCCATCACCGGCATCCGGATATCCATCAGCACCACGTCCGGGTCGTACTGCTTGACCAGCCGTAGCGCCTCCTCCCCGTCGCCGGCCTGGGCGATCGTGGTCAGGTCCGGCTCGTGATCGAGGATCATCGCCAGCCCCATCCGGATCACGCCCTGGTCGTCGACCACCAGGACCCGGATCTGTTCCGTCACCTCTGCGGCGGCAACCATGCCTGCACCCTCCATCCACCCAGTGGTCCTGCGACCACGGCGAGTTTGCCGTCGGCCGCCGTGGCGCGTTCGCGCATCCCGATCAGTCCGTTGCCGCGGCCGGAGTCGCGGCGCCGGGCGGACTCCAGCACGTTCGGCGGCGGCGGTGGGCCGTTGCCGTTGTCGTCGATCGTCAGCAGTTCACCCTCGGGCCCGCTCTGCCAGCTGACGCAGGCCGCGGTCGCCTTCGCATGCACCATCACGTTGGTCAACGCCTCCTGGATGATCCGTACGGCGGTCAGATCCGTGGCCGAGGTCAGTTGGCGACGCCGGGTCGGCAGGTTCATCGTGACATCGATGCCGACCGCCTTCAGCCGGTCGCCCATCCGGGCCACGGCGGCCAGGTCCGGCACCGGGGCGGTCTCGGCCCCGCCGGAGCCGGGGGAGGCGTTGTTCAGCACCCGGACGGTTTCCCGCATCGCGCTGAGCGCTTCCTTGCCACTCGCTGCGATCCAGCGGACTGCCTCGCGAAGTTCCGCCGGTTGCTGATCCGCGACCCGGTCGGCGGCCTGGGCCCGGATCACCACCGCGCTCATGTGGTGCGAGACCACGTCGTGCAGATCCCGGGCGATCCTGGTCCGCTCGGCTGCGGCGATTCGCTCGGCCTCGATCCCGCGCAACCGGACCAGCTCGGCATTGCGATGCTCCAGCACCAGCAGGCTCTTCCGGCGGCGCAGGGCATTGGCGCCGAGCAACACCATGCCGCAGGTCAGCGCCTCTGCGAAGACGAACAACGACACGTCCACGTAGCTGTAGAGACTGGCCAGGGACCGTGGCAGCCTGTCGTACCGCGGAGTGACGATGCCAGTCGTATGGGAGAGCACGATCGCGACGACTGTCGGCAGTCCGATCATCAGGGCTGCCAGGCTGCCCATGGTCCAGAACAGACAGGTGAACCGGCGAACCCCGCTGGCCGCCGCAAGATAGCCGACCACCAGCAGTGGAACCAGGTGGAGCTCCGACTGCAGAGCGGCACTGCTGATCGCCGGCTGCTCGAAGATCCTGATCCCGGCCTGCTCGGCCAGCCCCGTGCCGGCCGCGGCGTACACGAAGGGATAAAGGACAGAAACAATCACCAGCGTTATGCGGGGCAGGCTGCGGACCGTGGCCACGGTCAGCACCAGGAAGACACCGGCGACGAACGAGACACTCGGGTTGTCGGGGCGAAGGGGGCGAATGCCGCTGTTGTTGAGCAGCGCCAGTCCGAAGAACCAGACGACGGAGATCAGCGCCGCGAGCAGCAGGTCCTGCTGCACCGACGGCAACCGGCGCCAGAGGGTCCACACCTTGATCAGCGTAGTGGCGGGGTGCGAGCCGGGACTCCTGCACGCGGACTGTGGTGGTGTCCAACTTTCGGATGAGGTCCAGCGTCCGACCCCATACCCAGGTCCGACTTCCGGTTACCCGAGGACGGTCCCTGGGGCGGATGTGCCGCGCTGTACTGAACCAGGAGGCTGTACCCCATGACGAACGACTTGCCGCCGAGCCGGACGATCTCGGTACGAATCCGGTTGCTGTCCGTGACCGGTCTGGCGGTTGTCGCGTCGCTGCTGATCTGGCACGACCAGCTGGGCGGTGTGCTGCATCGCGCCTCCCGGCCAGACGAGCAACCCGTCGTCAGCGGTTCCGGCATTCCAGGCGGCACCGCGCCCCCGGTGAGCATCAGCCCGGACCAGACCCACCCGGCCAGCCCCAGCCCCAGCCCCAGCAAGGCCACTTCGGTGAAGACCCCTAAGCCGTCGACAACCACGACCGCCCAGCTCGCGTCGTACGACGAGAGCAGCGCCGACGGGTTGACGTCGAAGTTGAGGGCGCGGCTGAAGCGGGCGACCGCGGCTGCGGCGCGGGACGGCATCACCGTCCGCATCACCTCGGGCCGCCGCAGCGTGGCCAAGCAGCGGAAGCTACTGAACGAGGCCATCGCCAAGTACGGCTCCCGCAAGGCGGCGATGCGGTGGGTACTGCCGCCCGAGTACTCCGCCCACGTCAAGGGTCGCGCCGTCGACATCGGTCCGCGGGCCGCGATGAGCTGGATGAACAAGAACGGCTGGCGGTACGGCATCTGCCGCCGCTATGACAACGAGCCCTGGCACTTCGAGGCGCTCACCTCCCCGGGCGTGAAGTGCCCGGCCCGCGAGCCCTACGCCACTCCGACATCCGACTGAACCAGGAGAGCGACCTATGACGATGATTTTTGCCGAACCGCGCCGCCACGTCGTACCGGCCCTGTGGCGGCAGGTCGTCCGCAATGCCCCTCTCGACCGGACTGACAGGAAGGGAGACCATCGAAGCGTGCCAGTGGAACCGGACCGCTCGGCCTACGCCCAGCTGGAGATCTACGAAGCCCTGCTGGGCGCCTTCGAACGCCGGGCTGAGATCCTGGACCTGGTCGCCGCGTCCCCCGACCGCGAAACCTCCGTACGCCGCCTGCGCGAGTTGCTGGAGGTGACTCCGGCCCAGGCTGCGGCGGTGCTGGATCTCCAGTTGCACCGGTTCACCAGCGAATCCCGTGACCGGATCGCCCATCGCGCCGACGAACTCCGCTCCGCGCTCATCCGGTGACCTTCCGCGACAGCGGATCTCCCATCAGGTGGGGGCGCGACAGCGGATCTCCCATCAGTAGGGGCAAGTGAGGGAAAGGAGGGCGCGCCACAAGTGCACAGCGATGGCCGGCCAGGTTCGGGCCAGGGCTGAGGGGCCCCGCCGCACCCGGCCGGCCGTCAGCCTGAAGTCAGCCGTTGAGCAGGGCGAGCAGAGCCTCGGCGTAGGCCTGCTCCGCATCCGCCGCGAAGAACCGGCTGGTGTCGTCCCCGTCGGCGAGCTCCACCGCGAAGCCCCCGCGCACCGCCTCCAGCCGGAGGAACCGCGGCC
>JAWWOY010000095.1:0-3217 GCA_033851195.1 Kribbellaceae bacterium
GATCATCGTGTCTACCCGTACCCCCGAGCCGCCAGGACCGCTCTGGTGGCTCGCCCATCTGGCTAGCTCTCGGTGATGGCGAAATCGGTGAAGTCAAACCGCCGTGCGACGTTGGCCGTCGAAACGATCTCGACGCCGAAATCAATCTGCCAGGTCGTGGCGACGGGCGCCCAGTGGCGTCTGATCATGTCTCGGAAGAACAACTGCAACGGCATCGTGCCGGATTTCTGTGTGACCCGGCTGACGTACGCGGTATAACCCGGCTCGTGCCACACGTCATAGGTGAAACCACCGAACGACACCTTGGCGACCTTCGAGCCGGCGGGCGTCTGGCCGCGATTCTTCGTCCAGATCATCAGTTCGTTGTTCAGTCCCCTACCCAGCCAGGCGTCGAACGCCACGTCGTAAATACAGCCGGCGCAATCCGGCGCCGTGGCCGCGAACCGCGCGGACCGGATCCGCGACAGCGGCTTGTTGTTGTAGTCACGATGCACGTTCGGGTAGGTCTGGACACCTCGGTCGCCCGGAAGCGGTTGCTTCGCGATCTCTCTCCAATTGTCATAGCTGCAGACGCTCATGACGTACTTGCCGTTGGAGTTGTTCCACATGTTGTTGTGAACGAAATACTGCCTGCCTCGGACTGCACGGTCGGCATACGTGCGGCCATCACCGATATTGTTTGTGGACACGGTAGTAAATGACGGTTTCTTGCAGGTCTTGCCCACGGCGGCCTGAGCTGGCAATACCAGCACGGTGGTCACGAACAGCAGCAACACCCCAGCTATTGCGACCAGGAACCACGGATTGAGCCTGTGGATCGAGTCTGTGTATCGCATGAAGATCTCCTCTTTTCTCGACTGACTAGATGACTAAATGATGTACCGACCGGTGCCGTCGTGGGCGAGGTTCTCCCAGCGCCAGGCATCGTCCTTGAACGACTCGTCGACCTGCTCACCCCGATACGCCACAGAGACACCGGTGGCGGTTGGCCCGTACGTACCGGGTTCGTCCCACGGCGGGATCTTGCCGTCGCGGCCGGCTCGGACCACCATCTCGCCCTCGACCAGCTTGCCGAGGCAGGCTCCCTGTCGCAGTACGACGTGGCAGGGCTCGCCGGCCAGCGCCAGCAGTTGAATGCGAGCCACAGCCCGCCGGCGGTGTCACCCCAGGCTCGGGCCTGTGCGATCGCGTCGAAGCCGCGCCCGTCGAAGTCATCGCTCATCGACACCCACGGAACGCCGAGCCGCTTCGCCTCCTCGGCCGGGTCGACAGCCCAGCGCTCCCAGGTGGTTCGCCGGATGTTGTCGATCACCGCGTCGATGTGGCCGACCGGCATGTCCGGAACCGCCATGGAGTGCTGCGGCACGAGAGTCTTGCCGTGGTTGAGCCAGGCCCACAGCTCATCGCCGCGCCGCAACTCCTGCGCCGGGTCGGGCGTCGTCGGCGAGACCCACTTGGTCACCTCGTGGCCCTGCTCGGCCAGGATCATCCCGGCCTACGCCACGGCGGCAGTGATCGAGCGCACGGTTGACTGCGCCTCCCTCCCCAGGGGCCACGGCAGACCATGCGGGCGGATGTCGCCGACGGCAACGATCGCGCCAGACTGAAGGTCGGGCAATGCCCCCACCGCTCGACCTCTGGTCCCGTTTCCCCTCTTGCTCGGAAGTCTGACCACGGAGGCGCCTACGGTCAATGGGTCTAGTCCAGCGGGGTGGTGTAGCGGTCGTGTCGCGTGATCGTTTGGCTGGTTAGGCGCTGAGCGCCTTCAGGTCGCTGTTGGTCAAGGATCTCAGCAAGGCCGATACTGGTGTTCGCCACGCCAGCCAGGCCCGCTTACAGCACTCGGCTGGACGTCACTGGTCAAATGCCTTGCCTGGTTGGGAATCGGCCGCATTCCTGGGTCAGCTCATCCGTGGAACCACAGGCCACCAGCGCCATCGGTCCTGCCAGGCCAGCGGTTAGTGCGAATGCGTAACCCATGCGAAAACGTCGCGTCTCGTTCCCTCCCCCACCTGCAGTCGGTCGCAGTCAGCGGCATGTCCCCCGCGCCCCCCGGAAGGAGTTCTCGTGTCAGTCTCGCGCGCCGACGCTGTCCTGAGAAGTGCCCGCAGGTCTCGCCCCGGGGACCATTCCGCCTTACCCCCTTGCCGATCCGTCATGGTGCGCTCACGATGACCTCAACGCGCACGGGGATCGCGGCGCGATGACGGTCGCAGGTCCGGCACCCGAGTGCGCGGGTAAGGGAGTCATGGGGGTCTTACCGTCCGTGTCCGAGCGACTGACC
Source organism: Kribbellaceae bacterium (assembly GCA_033851195.1). GTDB lineage: Bacteria > Actinomycetota > Actinomycetes > Propionibacteriales > Kribbellaceae > Kribbella. Next base: position 2,285 of record JAWWOY010000095.1, read on the forward strand.
GTGGTTGGCGAACCGGTGCTCGAGGTGCGCCGGCTTGCGCAAGTCGTACGGCCGTGTCGTCGCTGTGGAGTCGCTCGATCTCGAGGTCGCGGCTGGCACGGTGCTGGGCTTCCTTGGGCCGAACGGCGCCGGGAAGACGACCGCGATCCGGATGCTGACGACGATCCTGCCACCCGACAGTGGAGCCTTCACCGTCGCGGGCGCACCGCACACCAGACCGGCCGACATCCGTCGGCGGGTCGGGGTCCTGCCGGAGAGCGCCGGCTACCCGCCGGGGCACTCGGAGTGGCTGTGCTACCACGCCGAGTTGTTCGGCCGAACCCGCGCCGATGCCCGGACGACGGCGCGCCGGCTGCTCGCCGACGTCGGTCTGGAAGACCACGGGCAGGCGCTCATCTCCAGCTATAGCAGGGGCATGCGGCAACGACTCGGGATCGCGCGTGCGTTGGTCAACGACCCTGACGTGGTGTTCCTCGACGAGCCGACGCTGGGCCTCGATCCGATCGGCCAGCTTCAGGTGCTCGACCTGATCGGGCGGATCGGCTCGAGGCCGCTGCCACGCAAGCGATCGATTGCCTTCTGGAAGCCGGAGTGCCGGTGCTCGGGTTCACGCTGGAAGGCGGACGGCTCAGCGATGCCTTCCTCGCCGTCACGGAGAAGGTTTGATGGCTACCGTCACCAAGTCGCCGGCGCGTGCGGGGCGCCCCCCGTGGCTGGTCGTGGCCGAGCGGGAGGTCCGTGACCTGTGGCTCGCCGGCCGCGGCCTGGCCCTGCTGCTCGCCTACGCGATCGTGCTCAGCGTGACGACGTACTTCACCGCCAGCAACGCCGTACTCAACTTCCTTTCGAACCGGGTCAGTCTGTCGATCAGCCTGCTGGCACTGTTCGCGCCGACCCAGATGCCGACCTCGGCCCAGCGGGGCTGGTTCGGGG
>JAWWOY010000775.1:0-7892 GCA_033851195.1 Kribbellaceae bacterium
CCGCTGGCGACCTCGAAGGGCTTCGCCGAGGAAATGGTGATGGAGGCAGTCCTGCTGGCCGAACTCGGCCCGGACAAGTTCACCGGCCTGTGGAATGGCAAGACGGACTTCAGCGGTGCCGACGTCACCGCCGCGCTGGAGAAGTTCAAGAAGCTCCTGAGCTTCAGCAACACCGACCGTGAGGCCATCGACTGGCCGGACGCACTCGGCTATGTCAACAAGGGCCAGGCGGGTTACACCCTGATGGGTGACTGGGTCGCGGCACAGCAACTGTCCGACAAGGTCCCGGACACGGCGTACACCTACTGGCCCTCGCCGGGCACCGACGGCGACTTCCAGTACCTGGCGGACTCGTTCACGCTGCCAACCAGCGGTGCCGACCCCGAGGGTGCGAAGTGCTGGCTGGACGTCGTCGGCAGCGCCGACGGCCAGAAGGCGTTCAACACCAAGAAGGGCTCGATCCCGGCCCGTTCGGACGCCGTGGCTGCGGACTACCCGAAGTACCAGCAGACCGCTATGGCCGACTGGAAGAGCAAGAAGATCGTGCCGTCCTGCGCCCACGGTGCTGCCTGCACCCTCGCCCAGAACGACAGCATCCTGTCCGCCATGGGCCAGTTCAGCAGCGGGATGGATGTGGCGGCACTGCAGAAGGCGCTCGTCGCCGCAGTCAAGCCGTCCTGATCCGCTGTGCCATCGCTGACTGACACAGATCAGGAGTCCTGAGCATGCACGGAAGGATCCGTACCTGGGGTCCCGGCGCACTCGTGCTGTTGCCCACGGTGTTGCTGCTCGGGTATTTCGTCTACGGGTTGATCGGCTGGTCCTTCAGCACCTCGTTGACGGACCGGCACACGGCCCGCAAAGGCTCGGCGAACTACGTCGGGTTCGAGAACTACACCCACCTGTTCGGTGAGGACCGGTTCAACAACTCGCTGAAGAATCTCGGCGTGCTCACGGTGGCTTTCATCGTGGGCACGCTGATCTTCGGCGTGCTCTGGGCGTTGCTGCTGGAGAAGGGCGTCAGCGGCGAGGGCGTCTTCCGGTCGATCTTCCTGTTCCCGATGGCGATCTCGATGATTGCCTCAGGCGTCGTCTGGGGCTGGCTGCTCAACCCGTCGCAGGGTGAGGAGGCGCGCGGCCTGAACCGGTTGTTCGGGATCATCCATCTGGATTTCCTGCAGAACCCCTGGTGGACCGGGGGAAGCCGGTGGACGACGATGGCGTCCATCGCGCTGCCCGCGGTCTGGCAGCTGTCGGGCTACATCATGGCGCTGTTCCTGGCCGGCTTCCGCGGCATCCCGCCGGAGCTGCGCGAGGCCGCACGCGTGGATGGCGCCAGCGAGTTCAAGCTGTACCGATACGTGTTATTCCCGCAGTTGTCCCCGATCGCGCTGTCCGCGCTGATCATCCTGGGGCACATGTCGCTGAAGCTGTTCGACCTCATCTACGCCATCACCGGGCCGAACCAGTTCCGTACCGAGGTGCCTTCCATCTATATGTGGAACACCTTGTTGCGCAGTGACATGGCCAAGGCTGCGGCGATCTCGATCGTGCTGCTCGTCGTCGTCGCGGTGCTCGTCATCCCGTACGTCGCGTACACCGTCCGGCAGGAGAGCGAAGAATGACCGCCACGGCACAGGCTCCGGCATCCCAGGCGCCGCCGTCGGAGGTGATCCGCCGCAAGCCCCAGCGCAGCACCATCAGCGACGGGTCGACCAGGCTCAGCCGGACCGTTCGGTACATCCTGCTGCTGCTGTTCTTGTTGTTCGTCCTGACGCCGGTGTACGTCGTAGTGATCACCAGCTTCAAGACCTCGGCCGATACGACGGCCGCCGCGCAGTGGTCGTTGCCGCAGACGTGGACGCTGGATCCGTGGCGCAAGGCCTTCGACGTGCTCCAGCCCTACCTGGTCCGCTCGGTGTCGCTGGCAGTGCCGGCCGCGATCATCTCGTCGCTGCTCGGCTCGGCCAACGGGTTCGTGCTTGCTCGCTGGCGCTTTCCTGGCGCCAACCTGGTGTTCGCGTTCATCCTGTTCGGGATGTTCATCCCGTACCAGGCGGTGATGCTGCCGCTCCGGCAGACGTTCCAGGACCTGAACGTCACCGCGGGGGTGCCGACGCTGATGATCGCGCACATCATCTACGGGTTGCCGATCTGCACGCTGATCTTCCGGAACTACTACGCCACAGTGGTGCCGAACGAGATCATCGAGTCGGCCCGGGTGGATGGCGCGGGCCTGGTCCAGACGTACCTCCGGATCATCCTGCCGATCTCCATCTCCGGGTTCGTGGTGACGCTGATCTGGCAGTTCACCTCGGTCTGGAACGACTTCCTGTTCGCGTTGTTCCTGACCCAGCAGAACAACGGCCCGGTGACACTGGGGCTGGCGGCGCTGGCGGGCGGCCAGAAGGTCGACTACGCGGCCAGCATGGCCGGGGCGCTGATCACGTCGTTCCCGACCCTGCTGGTCTACATCCTGCTGGGCCGCTGGTTCATCGGTGGCCTGATGGCAGGCGCCCTGAAGGGCTGACCGCCGCTACGACGACCTCGTTGCCCCCTCACCCGGTATGACGCACCGGGAGTGGGGGCCGCTGGTCGTGTCACAGTGTGGGGTTCTCCTACGGCGTGTCGCCCGTAGTCGTCCACAGGACGCGCGCTTGACCCTGCGCAATAGTGCGGGTCAGCGGTAGCCTCGCCAGAGTGACCAAGTCACGCGGCGGGGACAAAGGCCGAGGCAGCCATTTGCGGCTGGTCGGCCCGAGTTCCGGCCCGACCCCAGAACAGCCCCCGGTGGGTGTCTCGCGCCCTGTCACGGACACCACGCCGAGCGCTGCTGTCCTGGACACCCTGCAGGAGACCCTGCTGCTCGACCTGGCCGCCACGCCGCCCGCACTGCACCCGGTGATCGCCGAGGCCTCGGTCGCGCGCTCGGCGGTGCTGCTCGCGGACCAGCTCTGGCCGGCCGGTGAGCCGGACGAGATCGGCGAGGTCGAGCGGTACTTCTGGGCCGACGCCGCCCGGGTCCTCGGCGAACGCCGCGACCCCGACTCGTACGTGCTGCTGACCAGTCTGGCTCGCACGGTCGGGCAGGCCGGCCGACTGCCCTTGCAGCGCGCGCATCTGTCCCGCGGCCGTGCCCAGTTCGACGTACCGGACTGGGTCGGCCGGATCGCCGGCTTCCGACTGGCCAGCGCGGTCGTGTCCGAGGACGTCACCGGCGACGGCCTGAGCGTGGTGCTCGACTACGACGACGCCGAGCACCCGCACACCGTGGTCGTCTTCGTCGACAACAACCTGGGCGCCATTGCGAAGGACGTGTTCGTCGGCCCACCGATCGAGCGAGTGGTCGAGGCCTATCAGCGGGGTGGCCGGGTGACGGTCCGCACGGTCCGTCCGGCGGTGGCCGCCGGCATCATCCTGCAGGCGCTGGGCGCGACCAGCTACCACGAGGACCCGCCGGTCACCGAGGACTTCGAATTCTTCTCCGGCTTGCTGGTGAACCGTCTCACCCAGTTGCCGGAGCGCCCGGTCCGGCCGGCGGTCCGGCCCCAATTCTCCGCCAGGCAACGGGACCGGCTGGTCGACGAGTTCGTTGCCAGTCCCTATGCCGACGGTCTGTCGGACGATGCCTCCGATATCGCCCGGCTGTGGATCGACCATGCGCTGGACCGTACGGTCGGCGGCCCGCTGCGGGTCAGTGCCGTCCTGGTCGAGCTTTTCCTGTCCTACTGGCTGCCGCGCAAGGTGCTTGCTGACACCACCTATTTCGACGCGGTGCCGCCGGTGATCAAGGCCTGGCTCACCTTTGCCGGCGAGCGCACCCAGCTCGACCTGGATGCGATCGCCGAGGCAGTCGACTCCGTGGACGTCTGGACCCCCGCGCTGCAAGCGGCAGCTCTGACGGATCCGGCCGGCTCGCGATCCGGTGAGCGGGTGCTGATCGATGAGACCACCGACGACCTCGAGATCGCCTATCGGACCCTGTCCGGTCTCGGGACTCCACCACATCCGGATCTCCGTGGCCTGGACAAGTCCGCCGCGGCGACAGTCTCCGTGCTGGCCCCGCACGCCTGGCTGCTGGCCGGCGAAACCCTCGGTACGGCGTACGCGGTGGAGGCCTTCGAGATAGCCGACCGGCTGGTTCGTGAGGCGCCCGACCTGCTCGTCAAGGCCCGCCTGTCGACGTGGCCCCGGGCAATCGTCTGGCTGCTGGCTCACCGCCACCGCCTGGTCGGCCCAGGTGAGTGCCTGACGCCGGTCGGCCTGGCCGCCGAGCTCAGCTCCTCCGCGCCCACCCTCCGCAAAACCGCCAAACTCCTCACCGACACCCTCGTCCTGCCGCGCTGAGGGTTCCCCCAGCCGATCGCGGGGACCGGGGACACCCACAGGGGACCGTGGACAGGAAATAGCCTGGCCCCAGTCTCCAATGGGTGTCCGCAGTCCCAGGATTGCGCGTCGTGGACGGCCGAGCCGGAAAGGGTTGGGTGGAGCGGACAATGGGGGCATGCATGTTCGTGCGCCTGAGCTCAAGGGTCGTGGTTGGCTGAACACCGGTGGCCAGAAATTGTCGCTCGCTGACTTCCGCGGCCGCTGCTTGCTGCTGGACTTTTGGGCCTTCTGCTGCATCAACTGTCTGCACGTGCTGGACGAGCTTCGGCCGCTCGAGGAGAAGTACGGCGATGCGCTGGTGATCGTCGGGGTGCATTCGCCGAAGTTCGCGCACGAGGGCGAGGAACAGGCCGTGAAGGCCGCGGTCGAGCGGTACGAGGTGGCTCACCCGGTGCTCGACGACCCTGAGCTGGTCACGTGGCAGAACTACACGGCCCGTGCCTGGCCGACGCTGGTCCTGGTGGATCCCAACGGTTACATCGTTGCCCAGTACTCCGGTGAGGGGCACGCACACGCTCTCGATGCCCAACTCGCCGAGCTGATCGCGCAGCACGAGGCCGCCGGGACGCTCACCCGCGGCCGCTCGCCGTACGTGGCGCCGGAGCCGGAGTCGACGGACCTGCGCTTCCCCGCCAAGGTGATCGCGCTGCCGCAGGGCTTCCTGGTCGCAGACGCAGGCAACCACAGCATTGTCGAGCTAGCGGACGACGCGACCACTGTGGTCAGAAGGATCGGCACCAAGCAGCGCGGCCTCACCGACGGGCCGGCGGACCAGGCGACCTTCTCGGAACCGAACGGCCTGACCCTGTTGCCGCCCGAGCTGGCCGAGAAGGTCGGCTACGACGTGGTGGTTGCGGACACGGTCAACCATGCGCTCCGCGGTGTCAACCTCGAAACCGGCGAGGTCCGGACACTCGTTGGCACCGGCAAGCAATGGATGGACGGGGACGGCACTGACGTCCTGAGCTCCCCGTGGGACGTGGCCTGGTGGCAGGACCGGATCTGGATCGCGATGGCCGGCGTCCACCAGCTCTGGACGTTCGACCCGCTCACCCGGACCACCGAGGTTGCCGCCGGTACGACGAACGAGGGCTTGCGCGACGGCCCCAAAGCGCAGGCGTGGTTCGCGCAGACCTCTGGCTTCGCGGTGGACGGCGACAAGTTATGGCTGGCGGACTCGGAGATCTCGGCGTTGCGCTGGATCGACACCGAGGTGCACACCGCCATCGGTACCGGCCTGTTCGACTTCGGCTTGCGCGACGGCAAGGCTGAGGATGCGCTGCTCCAGCACCCGCTCGGCGTGACCGTGCTGCCGGATGGTTCCGTTGCGATCGCCGACACCTACAACGGCGCCGTACGCCGGTATGACCCGGGCACGGGGATCGTCGAAACGATGGCAACGGGACTGGCCGAGCCCAGCGGAGCTGTTGTCTCGGACAACGACTTGCTGGTGGTCGAGTCGGCGGCGCACCGGTTGGTCCGGATCCCGCTCGGCGCGTCGGCCAAGGCAGTCGAGTTCAGCACCAGGACCCAGCGGCCGCCGACGGAGCTCTCGGCCGGCGAGGTCAGTCTCGAGATCGTGTTCACGCCGCCGCCCGGGCAGAAGCTCGACGACCGGTACGGGCCGTCCGCCCGGCTGCTGGTGTCGTCGACCCCGGACGCACTGCTGCGCGAAGGCGCCGGCGATTCGACCGACCTGACCAGGCGGCTGGTGATCGACGAACGAGTCGGCGACGGCGTGCTGCACGTCGCCGTACAGGCTGCGTCCTGCGACGATTCGGCCGAGGTCGAGTTTCCTGCTTGCCACCTGCACCGGCAGGACTGGGGTGTCCCGGTCCGGGTGAGTGCGGGCGGCGCGGATCGGCTGGAGCTGGTGCTCTCCGGCGCTACTCCTTGATGTCCTTGTGCTCCTCGACCACCCGGTACTCCTCCTCGACCGCGGGGTCGAGGGCGTCGTTCGCGACGCGCTGGCGCCGGTTGGTGATGTAGAAGGACAGCGCGATCCCCAGCATGCCGGCGAAGATCAGGATGTATCCGACGACAGTCAGGTCGACGGCACTCCAGCTGTCACGAACGGCGAACGCCAGGATGGCGCCGACTACCATCAGGAAGATCCCAACACCAATGCTCACGCAGAACCTCCTAGAGAAGTCATCCGACACCCAGAAACTACGCCACAGCGCGCCTAAGGGCCATCAACGGCGCGTGTCGGTGACTGGGCTCACTCGGTCGCGCTGATGCGTCAGGTACTGACCGCCGCTCAGGGATGTCCGGACGCACTGAGACCCTGGCTCGGACAGGGGAGACCGGGCCAGGGTCGCAGCGGAACTGTGCCTGAGGAGGGCTATGCCTCAGCAGGAACTCTGCCTCAGAACGCGGACTCGGGCAGATCCATCACGTCGAGGTCGGTCAGTTCGGCCTTGATCCGCTCGGCCCGCACGGTCGGCATCGTCGACCGGACGAACCACTGCGCGGCCGCGAGTTTGCCGGCGTAGAAGTCCTGGTCCGCGGTCGAGAGTTCCTGGCCGAGCCGTTTGAGGGCCACCTCGGCCTGCCGGAGCATCAGCCACGAGCAGATCACATCACCGAGTACATAGAGCAGTCGGGAGGTGTTCAGGCCGACCTTGTAGATGTTGCGCGGGTCCCCGTTCTCGGCTTGCGGGTTGCTCGACATCAGCGCCTGGCCCATCACGCCGAGGATCTTCTGGGTGTCCTCCAGGCCCTTGGCGAGCAGCGCGCGCTCCTCCTTCAGGCGGCCGTTGCCCGCCTCGGAGGCGACGAACTCCTGGATCTGTTCGGCGAGGTGGCCGAGCGCCCGGCCCTGGTCCTTGATGATCTTGCGGAAGAACAGGTCCTGGCCCTGGATCGCGGTGGTTCCCTCGTACAGGGTGTCGATCTTGGCGTCCCGGACGTACTGCTCGATCGGGTAGTCCTGCAGGAAGCCCGAACCGCCGAACGTCTGCAGCGACTCCGTGCCGAGCAGGGTCCACGACTTCTCCGAGCCGTAACCCTTGACCAACGGCAGCAGCAGATCGTTCACCCGCTCCGCCTCCTCGTCGTGGCCGCCGGCGTACCGGGCCTGCTCGGCGCGGTCCTGGTAGGTCGCGGTGAAGAGCACCAGCGCCCGCAGCGCCTCGGCGTACGACTTCTGCGTCAGCAGCGAGCGGCGTACGTCGGGATGGTGGGTGATGGTGACGCGCGGTGCGTCCTTGGCCGGCTGCGTCAGGTCGGCGCCCTGCACCCGCTCCTTCGCATACTCCAGCGCGTTCAGGTAGCCGGTCGACAGGGTGGCGATGGCCTTGGTGCCGACCATCATCCGGGCGTACTCGATCACCTGGAACATCTGCGCGATGCCGTTGTGCACCTCGCCGAGCAGGTAACCCTTGGCCGGGGTGCTCTCGCCGAAGGTGATCTCGCAGGTGGTGGAGACCTTGATGCCCATCTTCTTCTCGACGTTCGTGACGAAGGCGCCGTTGCGCTCCCCGGTCAGCTCGCCGGTCTCC
>JAWWOY010000796.1:0-8587 GCA_033851195.1 Kribbellaceae bacterium
GCCGGCACCACCATCGGCTGAAGCATCTGGGCGACTGGCAGGTGTTCAGTACCGATGACGGCACGCTGATCTGGATCAGCCCGACCGGGCGCGCCTACATCGACCCGCCCGCCCTGCCACGCGCCGCTTGACGCCGTGCCGAGTTGATCCGACCAGTCGGACCGGGCCACCGATCAGGCGACACGCTCCTGGAGCGCGCGCCCCGGTACCGGCGAAGGAGACCGGGGCCGCACGTCAGCGGGTGCCGAAGGTGTAGGTCGTCGTCGACTCGAACGTCTGCCCCGGCCGCAGCACGGTCGAGGGGAAGCTCGGCTGGTTCGGCGAATCCGGGAAGTGCTGCGTCTCGAAGGCGAAGGCATCGCCCTGCCGGTAGGCCTTGTGGCCGATGCCCCGGAACGTGCCGTCGAGGAAGTTGCCGCTGTAGAACTGCGCCCCGGGCTGGGTCGTGTGCACGGAGACAGTCCGGCCGCTCTCCGGCTCCCAGAATTCAGCGGCGAACCGCAAGCCGTCACGATCGGCCTTGCCGAGCACGAAGTTGTGGTCGTACCCGCGGCCGATCACGAGCTGCGGGTGATCGCCACGGAGCCGGGCACCGATCGCGGTCGGCCGGTTGAAGTCGAACGGTGTGCCCGCCACCGGGGCGATCTCGCCAGTCGGGATCAGTCCCCCGTCCACCGGCGTGTACGCCGCCGCGTTCAGCCGCAGGACGTGTCCGTCGATCGAGCCGCTGCCTTCACCGGCCAGGTTGAAGTACACGTGATTGGTCAGGTTCAGCACGGTCGCCTTGCCGGCCACGGTGGCGTGGTAGTCGATCCGCAACTCGTCCTGCTTGTCCAGCGTGTAGGTCACCGTGCTGGTCAGCTCGCCAGGGAAGCCCATCTCGCCGTCGGGGCTGACGTAGCTGAAGGCGACGCCGACGGCCTCGTCGGTCTGCACGACCTTCGCTTTCCAGACCCTCTTGTCGAAGCCGATGGTGCCGCCGTGCAGGGCGTTCTCACCATTGTTGATCGGGATCTGATAGGTGGTCCCGTCCAGCGTGAACCGGCCCTTGGCGATCCGGTTGCCGTACCGGCCGACGGTGGCACCGAAGTACGGGCTCAGTGCCGCGTAGTCCGGCAGGTTGTCGAACCCGAGGCTGATGTTCTTCGTCTGGCCGCGCCGGTCCGGGGTCTCGACCCGCTGGATGGTCGCGCCCCAGGTCAGCATCGAGATGGTCACCCGGCCGTTGGTGAAGGTGTAGACGTCCACCTTCGCGCCCTCGGGAGTGGTGCCGAAGGGATCCTTCCGGATCTCCAGTTGGCCTTGTCCACGCTGCGAACCCATGGTGGCGACCTTAGCGACTGCGTGATCCGGCGCCGCGTCGGCCGTGCTCTGCAGAGCCCCGGCGGCGGCAGCGCCGAGGCCGAGTGCTCCGGCGGTCCGCAGGACCTGGCGGCGGGGCAGATTGTCTGGCATGAAATCCCCTCACTTGATCAAAAGGTGGCAGCCGGCGCGTTCCCCCGTCACCGACCGGGGCACTGTAAGCAGGGTTGTCCGGTGTTTGGAATAGTTCGTAACCGTGTGGATTCGTCCAATGACTCCCCGGGCATCGACAAGTTCCTCAGCGAGTTGACCGGATCCGTCCGGCTCCGGGCGCGATGGTGTCTTACCGAGGAGTCGGCCGGCACGAACGATGGAGGCATGAGCACAACGGCACTGATCGTCATCGACGTCCAGGAATCCTTCCGGCAGCGGCCCAACTGGAGCGCGGTCAACCATCCCGACATCGCTGACCGGGTGAACCGCCTGGTCCGTGCCTCGCGGGACCGCGACGACCTGGTCGTCTGGGTGCTGCACTCCGAACCGGGCACTGGCGGCGTCTTCGACCCCGCGGCTGGTCACGTCCGGCTGATCGAGGGACTCGAGCCGGTCGATGGTGAGCCCATCCTGACCAAGACCTCCCACAACGCCTTCACCACCACGAATCTGCAGCAGACCCTCACCCAGCAGGGCATTCGCGAGGTGGTGATCAGCGGCATCCGTACAGAGCAGTGCTGTGAGACCACCACCCGGGTCGCCTCCGATCTCGGCTATGACGTCGTCTTCGTCACCGAGGCGACCGCGACCACCCCGTTGCCGCATTGGGAGGCGCCGCTGGACCGCTCGCTCGACGAGGTGCTGGCCGATCCGCGCACCCTCAGTCCCGAGGTGATCGTCGAGCGGACCGAGTACGCGCTAGCCGGCCGGTTCGCCACGATCCGGACCTTGGACCAGGCGACCGCTGCACCGGGCTCTCCGTGGCATGGTGAGGCATCATGACCGGATCATGCCTGCCGTAACTCACGTGGTGTTCTTACTGGTGCCGAAATTGCACCTGTTGGACCTGGCCGGACCGGCCCAGGCGTTCTTCACAGCGAACGATCTCGGCTACCCGTACGACCTGACCTACGTGGCTGAGACGGAGGAGATCGTCACCGCGCAGGGCATTCCGGTCCGGGCCGAGCTGGACTGGCCGGAGCTCGGCCCGGCCGACCTCGTCGTCGTACCGGGGTGGCGGTCTCCCAAGCTGTTGCCGACTGCACCGATCGGTCCCGGCACCAAGCAGCGCCTGCGTAGCCATCACGCCAGTGGCGGTTCCGTCGCAAGTGTCTGTTCCGGTGCCGACGCCCTCGGCGCGGCGGGTCTGCTGGATGGTCGGCGCTACACCACACACCACGACCTGACCGACGAACTGGCCGCGCGGTACCCGAAGGCGACCATCGTCCGCGACGTCCTGTACGTCGTGGACGACCGGGTGATCACTTCCGCCGGGATCGCCAGCGGGATCGACCTCGCTCTCCATCTGATCGCCGGCGAGCACGGCGCCGAGGCAGCCGCCCGGGTGGCTCGCGAGATGGTCGTCTATGCCCGGCGGAACGGCGACGAACTGCAGGAGAGCGCGATGTTGAGGCACCGCGGTCATCTCAGCGACCTGGCGCACCGGGTGCAAGATGTCATCGACGGCCGGTACGCCGACCGGTTGCTGCTGGCCGACCTGGCCAGGGGAGCCGGGGTGAGCGAGCGGACCTTGACCCGCATCTTCACCGCCGCCACGGGCCTGACCCCGCTGCGGTACCAGCAATTGCTGCGACTCGAGCGGGCCGAGCACCTCATCGGGCATGGCGCGACGGTGGAGGCTGCGGCGCGAGCCGTCGGGTTCGAGGACGCGCGGATGCTCCGTCGGCTGCGATCCAGGCCAACCGCAGAACAGACCGCGGGGTAGACCTAGCCCCACCAGCCGTGGGGGTTTGCCACTCCTGAGGTCTGCCGTCTTTCCAGCCAGGCTCGAGGCTGAGCGGGCAGGTGGCCCGGGCGGGATCGGCGAGAGGCAACCAGCATGAGCAGGGGATCAGTGACCGTGCGTGCGGCACGGTGGAGTGCGACCCATCCCTGGCGAGCGATCGGCCTCTGGCTGCTGCTCGTCGTGGTCGCTGTCGGGATGGCAGCCGTCGTACCGAAGCAGCAGACGCAGGACAAAGACTTCCGGGTCGGCCAGTCCGGGGTGGCCGCCGAGCTCATCGAACAGGCGGGGCTCGGGCAACGGCCGAGCGAGACCGTTCTGCTCACCGATCCCGACGGGCCGCTGAACAAAGCCGCGGCGACGAAGGCGATCGGAGAGCTCCGCCAGCGGATGGTCGCGCTGCCCGCGGTCCATGGTGTGGGCCAGCCGGTGTGGGCGGAGAACGGCAAGGCGGCTCTGCTCCCGATCGAGCTGAAGGGCACCGCCGACGACGCCGCCGACAACGTCGAGCAACTGGTGAACGTGACCGCCGACGTCCAGCGGGCGCACCCCGACCTGACGGTCGAGCAGGCAGGCGAGGCTTCGCTGAACGCCGGCATCTGGAAGCAGGTCGGCTCAGACCTGGCCCGGGCCGAGAAGCTCAGCCTGCCGATTACCTTCATCCTGATGCTGCTGGCGTTCGGCGCCCTGATTGCGGCCGGCATCCCGGTGCTACTGGCCTTCTCAGCGGTCGGTGCGGCGCTTGGGTTCTATGCGCCGCTGTCGTATCTCTTCCCTGACGGCGGATCGGTGGCGAATGTCGTTCTGTTGATCGGTATGGCGGTCGGCGTCGACTACTCGCTGTTCTACCTCAAGCGGGAACGGGAGGAACGCCGTCGCGGACACGGCACCCTGGACGCGGTCGAGATCGCAGCCGCCACCTCAGGACATTCGGTGGTCGTCTCGGGTCTGGCCGTCATCGTGTCGATGGCTGGTCTGTATGTCGCCCAGGACGCCACCTTCTCCTCGATGGCAACCGCGACCATCGTCGTCGTGGCGGTCGCGGTGCTCGGCTCCCTGACCGTGCTGCCGGCACTGCTGGCCAAGCTCGGACACCGGGTCGACCGGCCTCGTGTGCCGCTGCTTTGGCGGCTGAACCGGCGGATCGGGCCAGGCGGAATCAGCCGTCGGGTGCTCGCACCAGTACTGCGACACCCGAAGATCGCGCTGGCGTTCGCGGCAGTGGTGGTCCTCGCCCTCGGGGTACCGGCGTTGGGGATGAAGAGCGAGCCTGCCGGCCTGAACACTCTTCCGCAGACCATTCCCGAGGTTCGTACGATGAACCACCTGCAGGAGAACTTCCCGTCCCGCGGTACGACCTACGCCGTCGTCGTACGGGCATCGGCAGGCCAGTCGGCGGCCGCGGTGAAGGCGCTGGAGAAGCTGCAGCGCGATGCCGTCCGGACCGGCGGTCTCGTAGCGATGCCAGGTGAGCCGATCCGCAAGGCCGGTGACACCGCGGTGCTGACGGTTGCTTCGCCGCACCCCGACAGCAGCCAGGAGGCCAAGGATGCACTGCAGCGGCTGCGCACCGAATTGGCGCCGGCGACTGTCGGATCGTTGTCGGGGGCAACTTGGGCGGTAGGCGGTGACCTCGCCGAGTCGAGGGACTACGGGCAGCACCAGCGCGACCAGTTGCCTTGGGTGATCGCGTTCGTGCTCGGCCTGACGCTGGTGATGATGGCGCTTACCTTCCGGAGCGTGGCGATCGCTCTGGTCACCACGTTGCTCAACGTGGCCTCGGTGGCGGCCTGCTTCGGCGTGCTGGCGCTGGTGTTCCAGCACACCTGGGCGGAGGGCCTGCTGGACTTCACCTCGCCGGGGTTCGTGGTGTCATGGATCCCGCTGTTCTTGTTCGTCATCCTGGTCGGGCTGTCGATGGACTACCACGTGTTCGTCCTCGGCCGGATCCGTGAAGGCGTCCAGCGTGGGCTGACGCCGCAGGACGCGGTGCGGGAGGGCGTCACCGAGTCGGCGGGTGTGGTGACCAGCGCGGCGGCCGTGATGGTGTCGGTCTTCGCCGTGTTCGCCACGCTGGGGATGATCGAGATGAAGCAGATGGGGATCGGTCTCGCCATCGCCGTACTGGTCGACGCGACCCTGGTACGAATCGTCATCCTGCCGTCCATCATGGTCCTGCTCGGCCGCAAGGCCTGGTGGCCAAGCAAGATCCCGGCCGCCCAAGCCGTACAGGCTCCGCCGCAGCGCGAGCTCGCCGGCGTCTGATTCCAGGAGGAGCGGTGGGATCATCCACCGCTCCTCCTGAGCTGTGTGCACGTACTAGTGCAGCTTGTACGCCGCGGTGAGCTTGGTGATCGCGTTGCTGAGGTCACCGGTGAGCAGCAGGTGTTCCGCATCGGAGGTGAGCTTCGAGGTGGCCTCGTCGAGGTTCTGGCCGATCTGGTCCTGAGCGATCCAGCGGGCTGCACCGACCACCGCGTCGTCATTGGCGAACGAGTCCACGTTGGCCCGCTGCAGGTACTTCCCGGCTTGGCCTAGCGACTGCAGGGCAGTGGTTGCCTGCGGCCCCGACCAGTCCTTCACCCGCAGCGCCTGGTCGATGTAGACCACCGAGGCCACTACGTCCGGCGACTGGGCTCCCTTGTGCAGCAGGTCCTTCCTGGTGTCAGTCAGCTTCTGCCGTGCCGCGGCCTGGGTGGTCAGGCCCCAGCCGTACGGATACTGCGGGTCGTACGTCGCATCGCCGACGTTGATCGGCAGTTGCGCCTCTGACTTCGGCCAGGTCACCGGCAGCCGACCGCTGAACGGACGCTTGCCGAACAGCACATCCGCCACGCCGGCGCCCTCGGTGCCAGGCAGCCACGACGCCACCAGCGCGTCGATCTCACCGAGTTGATCAGCGACTACCTGCGGCCGTCCAGAGACCACCAGGACGACACACTTCATGGCCGCACACACCTTGCTGACGGCCGCCTTGTCCGCATCCGTCAGCAACAGGTCGTGACCGTTGCCGACGTCACCGATCCCTTCGGCATAAGGCTTCTCGCCGACCACGACGACACCGACGTCGTGTCCCTCCAACGGCGCCGAGGCATCCTGGCTGAACGTGGCATCGGGGACGACCTGCTTGATCCCGTCCAGGATCGTCGTACCGGTGGTGGTGTTGCCGGAGGCGCCTTGCCAGGTGATCGACCAACCACCCATCTGGTTGCCCAGGTCGTTCGCGTTGCTGCCGGCAACGTAGACCTTGGAGGTCGATGCCAGCGGCAACACGTTGCCGTCGTTCTTCAGCAGCACCTGCGACTTGGCCGCGGCTTCGCGTGCGACCGACCGGTGCTCCGCGGAACCGATCGAGCTCAGGTTGCTGGTGTCGGCGTACGGGTGCTCAAACAGGCCGAGCTTGAACTTCTGCGTCAGGATCCGGCCGACCGCATCATCGACGCGCGCCAGCGGCACCCGCCCGGCCGTGACCTCGTCGGTCAGCGTCTGGGTGAAACCCTGGTAGTTCGTCGGGACCATGATCATGTCGAGCCCGGCATTGATCGACGTCCGGACATCGCTCGGGTAGTCCCCGGGCAGTTGGTCGATCGCTTGCCAGTCGCTGATCACGAACCCGTCGAAGCCCATCCGCTGCTTCAGGACCCCGTTGATCAGCTCCGCGTTGCCGTGCATCTTCACCGGCCCCGCGTTGTCGCCGATGATGTCGACACTCGAGTACGACGGCATCACGGTGCCGACGCCGAGATCCACCGCGGTCTTGAACGGGTCGAGGTGGATCGTCTCCAACTGCTGCTGGGTGACCTCGGTGACGCCCTGGTCGATCTTGTAGCTGCCCGTGGTCGACGACCCGTACGTCGTACCGCCGTCGCCGACGTAGTGCTTCGCGGTGGCCAGCACGCGGGTGTTCTGCTTGAGTTGGCTGCCGTCGGCCTTGCCCTGCATACCCTCGATGACGGTTTCCATCGACTTCACCAGTGCCGGGTCCTCGCCATACGCCTCATAGGCGCGACCCCAGCGATCGTCACGCGTGACGCAAAGGCAGGGCGCGAAGTCCCACGGGACACCGGTGGCCCGCACCTCGGTTGCGGTGACGGCGCCGGCCTGACGGGACAGCTCCGGGTCGCGGGTCGCGCCGATGCCGATGTTGTGCGGCAGGATCGTCGCGCCGATCACGTTGTTGTGGCCGTGCACGCCGTCGACGCCGTAGATCAGCGGCACCTGCAGCCGGGTTGCCTGCGCGTTCAGCTGGAAGTTGTCGATCATCGCGACCCAGGCGGCGGGCGTGTTCGGCGTCGGTACCGAACCACCGCCCGACAGCAACGACCCCAGCCCGTACGACGCGATGTCGGTGCGCGAGCGGAGTGCGTTGCGCTCGGCCTGGGTCATCTGGCCGACCTTCTCCGCCAGCGTCATCCGCTGCAAGAGGTCCTTGACCCGGGTCTGCACCGGGAGATTCTTGTTCAGGTACGGCAGATCGTGCGCGTTGATCACCACCTGCGGCTGGGTCGTCGGGGCCTTCGCGCCGGTCACGGTCACTTCCAGCGGTATGGTCTCGGCCACCTCCGCCGTACGGTCCTTGCGGGTGACCACGGCGACGGTCTGCGACGTACCGGAGGCTGTGCCCGCCGGGAAGGTGAAGGCTCCGGACACGGGCAGGTAGTCGTCCGCGCCGGCCGTCCCCGTGCCAGTCCGGTACTCGACCGTGACGGGCTCCTCAAGCGGTGCGCTGCCAGTGGTAGCGACCGAGATCTTGACCTGCGCGGTGCCACCCTCCTTCACCGGGTAGACCCCGGCGTCAGTGACCACACTCGCCTTGAGCGCAGGGTCGGCCTTGCCGTAGACCTCCACCTGGTCAATCGCGAACTCACCCGGCGTACCGACCGGCATGGTGAACGCGTAGCCCCACATCTGAGTCAAGTTGAGGACCTGGTCGATCCCGCCGGCCGGTTGGTAGTCGCCGCGGTAAACCAGGTCGGTGAAAGGGATCTCGACCTGGTGCCAGCCCTGCCAGTCGTCGGTGAAGCTGGTGTTCCACAGTTCGGACGCCTCGGCGTTGGCGCCGCCGTCCTTGATCTCGAAGAAGATCCGCTTGCCGGAACCGGGCGGCAGCGGCGCGGTGTTCTGGCCGTACCACCAGAACCGGATGCCCTTGTGCGCGGACCAGTCGCCCGGGTTCTGGTCAAAGGTGACGTCGTGACTGAAGCCGCCGTACCCGCTGATGTTGTACGTGCCGTGCAGGACCTTCGAGCCTTGGGGCGCGTCAGAGCGGGTCTGCAGTTCCATCGTCGGCGGATCGTCGCCGTCACTGCCCCAGCCGAAGATCCCGGC
>JAWWOY010001139.1:0-3845 GCA_033851195.1 Kribbellaceae bacterium
CGCGCCTAGGCAGCGCGGCGGCAGAACGCTTGCGCGAATTGGTCATCCAAACCGGTGCGCACCACGTCGGCGGGGTCGGGGTCGACGAGATCACCGACGTCGGTGTCCGTCTCGACAACGGCGTGACGATCGACTGCGATCTCGTCCTGGCCGCGACAGGCGTGACCCCGCAGCACCGCCTCGCCGCCGACGCCGGCCTTGAGGTACGCGATTCCCGCATCGTCGTCGACTCCGACATGAGCACCTCGACGAACGGTGTGTACGCCGCCGGCGACGTTGCGCTAGCCCTGCACGCCGTCGCAGGACGGTATGTGGCCGTCGAACACTGGCAGGACGCGCTCGATCAAGGGGCGATCGCGGGGACCTCGGCGGCTGGCAAAAGGGCGACATGGAATGGCGTGCCTGGTTTTTGGAGCACCATCGGCGAGGCCACCATCAAGTACCATGCGTGGGGCGACGGCTACCAACGCAGCCGGATGCTCAGCCACCCCGACGGCTTCACTGTGTGGTACGAGGCCGACGACGCGGTCGTCGGCGTCCTCACCCACAATGCCGACGACGACTACAACCTCGGCCAACGGCTTATCGCAGAGCGGCGGCCTGCACCGGTGCCCATGCAGTGAGGCACGGCAACACCCACCGATCGCGACGCAGTGCTGTGCCGGGGCAGGCCGCAGCGGCGGCCCAGCAAGTCAGGATTGACCCGACGCGCCGCTAAAAGACCGTTGTGGTCATCGAAAGCGCGATGTCGCAAGTCATTTGCCCTTCAAGCTGCCGATACCCAGCGACGTGTCGTTGGGCTTCTCGATGTGGTCGACATAGGCCTGCGGATCACGGTCTGTGATTTTCAATCCCCGGGTCGTGGGATGTTGCGCCATGAAATCGCTGTATTGCTCGCCGAGCGCCTCGCGCAGACCGATCGGCGCATGGCGACGAAAGTCCGATAGACCCTCCCGTTCTTCCTCACCCATATGGTCGTCATTCGCCACCCTCGTGCGACCAACTGCAGCCCACCATTGATCGGTACCCACAGCCGCAGCGTTGGCCTCTCGCACGCCGTCACGAATGTCATTGTGATCACCGATCGCGTCGAGCGTTTCCCCCTCCGGGTCGTCGGCGCCCCGCTCGAGCAGCTGCGGGTAAAAGATCTTCTCCTCTATGTACGCGTGCACGTCCAACTTGTCGGCCAGGGGACGCCATACCCGCTCGAGCCCTACCCTGTTCATCGTTTTGCGTGCCTGCAGTTCGTCGAGTTTCGCGAACTGCTCGCGAAACCATTCATGGTCGGCGAGTATCAGCGCAGTGATGTCAGCCATGGCGGTGCCGATGCACCGCATGCTGCGGACCTGGCTGTCGCGGGCTGATCGTGGTCATCAATCTCAGTATGCTCCCGATGTTCTCCGCTCATGAGGCTGCGAAGGGCCAAGGCTCGACGCCTGCTCGATCGGCGAATCTGCGCGCTCCGCGCCCGTCGGTCAGCACATTTCCATAGCCGTATCGCTGTTCTGCCAGGGTCGCTAATATGCGGCGGACCCGAGGCTGGGCTGTCTGCTCAACGACAGGGCTGCCCTCGGGGTCCGCCTAACGAGCGTCGCGATGCAACCAAGTCACAACGCCCGCTACAGGAATCTGTAACCGCAGTGAAGGCAGACTAATCCCCTCCGGGCGGCCAGATCTGCCTCTCGGCGAACGGCGACCGCTCGCCCTCGCCGCACGATAGATTACCTGTTCGTCCGTTCGAGCGATCTCGCGATACCTACCGCAGACTCCGGCTGGCACAGGCTACTGATTCCGTCGCTGCGAGCCTCGATTGGACTGGAATGCACTAGGGCTCCGCATGAGACTGTCCGAAAAACGAAGTCCAACAAAGGCTTAAAAGATCTTGATGAAACCAAAACACGTGCCATCGAATCGGTAGTATCTCTCAACCTCGGTTGAGGTTAAGCCGGTCGCGGCGCAACCTACGCCGCGTTTCCGGTCTTCAGGCTGCAGGGCCGTTGACATCTTCGCTGCCTCGGGCTCCAGCGAGTTCACCTCATGCCCTTGCTCACGCTGTCCGGCTCTCTCGATCGGATTTGCCGACCGTCAATGAAACACAGCGCTTTGGCCCAGCCGTGTTCGAAGTTAAGCGTCCTCTTGCAGGAGCTGCTGTGGACCTATGCCGACTCGAGCCTCGCGCGAGAGATCAACGTGCTCAAATGCGCGGCGAAGCCGTCGGGCGCCCTACCCAGCTGCCGCCGCGATGTAACAACCGACAATTGCGGGTCACGCTCGATGCGCAGGTCGGCCGACTCGAAACGGGCGACCAAATCGACGTCTTCGTCGCTCGCAAGCGCCGCGAATCCTCCTACCCGCCAATACCAGTCGGCGCGGAACCCCATGTTGGCCCCATGCACGTGCCCATGACCGTCGGGGTGACTCTTCGACCGGTATGCGGCCAGGTAGTGCCGCGCCGCTGCGGCCGGAAACTCACGCCAGGTCGAAATGCGCACCACGCCAAGAACCATGTCGACATCGGCAGCGATCTGGCGCAGCAGCCAGTCGGGATCCACTACGGTGTCGGCGTCGGTGGTGGCATACCAAATCCGCGAGTCGTCGGCCGCCGCCTCTTCGCGCAGGGTGCGCGCATAGGAAAATCCCGCCGCCCGCGCCGCGCCGACATTGTGCGCGTCAATCGCCACGAAATGCACGTCAGAGCCGAATTGTCCTGTCAACGCCTCGCTGCCATCATCGCAGCTGTCGAGCACGACGACGACGACTACCGGGACAGATAGGCGGGCCGCCGCCCTGAGCACTGCCTTCACTGACGACGGAAGATCATCCACTTCGTTGTGGGCAGGAATGACCACCACCGCCCTATCGAACGCATGACCACGTCCATTCGACGCCGAGCGTGCGCTACTTGCTGCGCAGGTCGTTGAGGTCGTCCGCATACCTGCCTCCAGTGCGAGATCTTCCCATCTTCCAACGCGGCCCCATTCTGAGTGGACGCCGTCAGGAGGTACCCGGGGCGTTGCGCGACAAAACTCTTTGTGGTGCCCAGAAACTGAGCCTCCGAGCCAATCGAGCCGGCCTGCCGAGAGGCGCTGAGTGATCACAAACCTCTTTCCGCACGCGGAAGCGGTCGGGCGGCCATCCATCCGTCGGTGCTCGGCGCGGGCTAGCCGGACGGGCTAACGAGCTGCAGTGTCCAGTGTCGGTTTTCGCCCTCAAACGGGCGCCGCGGCAACCGAAGAACGTGGTTCCGCTCTCCTGTGAAGCATGGTCGATGTCGTTATGTGCAGCAGTCATGTACCAGCCCTCGCCAACTTGTTCTCGATGTGGCGGAAACGCCGAGCACACCAACGAGCCTGGAACGCAGCCACCTTTGGGTGAACCCGGCGTATTCCTCAGGCTGGAATCTCAACCTCGAAATGAATTCAACGCCGGAGATGTTCAGTGCACATCCCCCATCTGGGTGACAGGCGGTATTAGTCCGTCCTCCGTGCAGGGCCGCGTGCTAATCCGCGGGAGCCAACGAATAAGGCCTGCGGCCGATCCAGATCTGGGTTCCAGACGTGAACTCGCCGGAGTTCGCCTGCCAAGCGCACCGCCAATCGACGCTCGTTGCTGCCAGTGAGCAGAGGTAGGGCCGTGAGATCACGTCATGCGTCGAGTCATCGACACTCGGTTGTCATCACCCGAAACGGGTATGCACATCAAACGGAGTTGTGAGCGGCCGGCCGCCCAGGACCCGGAGGTTCCGGCAGTTCAAACGAGAAGCGGCCGGGCCGATCCTGCGGCCCGCGCCGCGTCCCGACAACCCTGGAGTGGTTCACATTGTGTTCTTCCTCAGAAGCCCGATC
>JAWWOY010000113.1:0-3417 GCA_033851195.1 Kribbellaceae bacterium
TCCAGCATGTTCTTGAAGTCCATGTTGCCGCCGACGTTCAGCTGGTAGGTCCGGTCGACGGTGACGCCGCGGTCCTCGAACAGCTTGGCCAGCACCCGGTGGGTGATGGTGGCACCGATCTGCGACTTGATGTCGTCGCCGACGATCGGCACGCCGGCCGCGGTGAACTTGTCCGCCCACTCCTTGGTGCCGGCGATGAACACCGGCAGCGCGTTCACGAAGGCGACGTTCGCGTCGATGGCGCACTGTGCGTAGAACTTGGCCGCCTGCTCCGAACCGACCGGCAGGTAGCAGACCAGTACGTCGACCTGGGCCTCGCGCAGCGCGGTGACAACTTCGACCGGCGCGGCGTCGGACTCGGTGATGGTCTCGCGGTAGTACTTGCCCAGACCGTCCAGGGTGTGTCCGCGCTGCACGGTGACGCCGCTCGGCGGTACGTCGCAGATCTTGATCGTGTTGTTCTCGCTGGCGCCGATCGCGTCGGCGAGATCCAGGCCGACCTTCTTGCCGTCCACGTCGAAGGCGGCGACGAAATCGATGTCACGGACGTGGTAGTCGCCGAACTTGACGTGCATCAGGCCGGGGACGCGCTCGTCGGGCTTCGCGTCACGGTAGTAATGGACGCCTTGGACGAGCGAGCTGGCGCAGTTGCCGACACCGACGATCGCTACGCGGATCGAAGTCATCTGGAACTCCTTTGTTGGGGGGTGTTGCAGGCGGGGTGCTATTCAGGGGGGCGCTGCTGCCGGCGTTCGCCGTCGATCAACTCGTTCAGCCAGCGGACCTCACGCTCGGCCGACTCCAGGCCGTGCCGTTGCAGTTCGAGGGTGTAGGCGTCGACGCGCTCGGCGGTCCGGCTCATCGCCGCCCGGACCCCGGCCAGCCGCTCCTCCATCCGGGCCCGGCGGCCCTCCAGGATGCGCAGCCGGGTGGCCGGATCGGTGCGGCCGAAGAACGAGAACCGGACTCCGAAGGTGTCGTCGTCCCACGCCTCGGGGCCGGAGTCGTGCATCGCCTCGGCGAAGTGCTCCTTGCCGTCGGCCGTGATCGTGTAGACGATCTTCTGCCTACGGCCGGCGTCCGTCGTACCGGCGTCGGCCGAGATCAGGCCCTTGCGGAGCATCCCCTTCAGACACGGGTAGAGCGAGCCGAACGACAGCACGCGTCCCCAGCCGAACTGGGCGTTGACGCGCTTGCGGAGCTCGTAGCCGTGCATCGGCGCTTCGTGCAGCAGACCGAGTACGGCGAGCTCCAGGACCGCACTGCGGTTTCCCATCGACCCACCTCCTCGCATCAGCTTGTCACGACATGATGTATCGCGTCGATACATCGATACGCCAATGTAGGCGGCCCGGTCGAGCCAGCTCAACTCCTGACAAACTGAGAACCTGTTACCTGAGCCGGGTGATGGCGTTAGATCAGCTGACAGCTGGTCGCTACGCAAGGGCGGAGAGTCATGGCTGACAACCATGCGAAGCGCGCGAGGCAAGAGGTCGAGGGTGAGGGTCCGCTGGCCCGGACGGCACTGGGGTTCACCGCCTTCACCGAGAGGTGGTTGCCCGACGCCTTCGGTTTCGTGCTGGTCGGAACCTTTGTGGTGCTGCTGTTCGGGCTCGTCACCGGCGAGCCGCTGCTGAAGCGCCCTGACGTCCCGACCGCGACCAAGGGCTACGGTCTGGTCGATGCCTGGGGCGTCGGCTTCTGGAGCCTGATCACCTTCACGTTGCAGATGGCAATGATCATCATCGGCGGGTACGCCGTCGCGACCAGCGGTCCGGTGGCGCGACTGATCACCCGGCTGGCCCGGATCCCGAAGTCGCCGCGCGGAGCCGTCGCCTTCGTCGCGGGAGTCGCGATGGTGGCGTCGTACCTGAACTGGGCCTTCAGCCTGATCTTCGCCGCCATCCTGGCCCGGGAGGTGGCCCGGAACGTGCCGAAGGCGGACTACCGAGCCCTCGGCGCGATGGCGTTCCTCGGCCTCGGCACGGTCTGGGCTCAAGGCCTGTCCGGTTCCGCCGCGCTGCAGGTGGCGAGTGCCAGCAGCAGCCCCGCGCCGGTGCAGGACGTCATCCGCGCGGGTGGTCGTGCCAGCGGGCTGATCCCGCTCAGCGACACCATCTTCACCTGGCAGGCGATCGTCGCGACCTTGATCGTGTACGCCGTCGGCGTGGGCCTGGCCTGGTTCATCGCGCCGGGCGAGGGCAACGCCCGCACCGCCGAGGACATCGGGATCGAACTCCGCCCGCTGATCGGCCGGGGTTCGCCCTACAACGGTTCACGCGGCAACGGCGGGAACGGCGGGAACGGCAGGAAAGGCAACGGGAACCCAGTCGACGGGGAGGCCCGACGGCCGGGGGACTGGCTGGAGCACTCGCCGCTGTTCAGCCTGCTGGTGGTGCTGCTCGGTGCGGTCTACCTTGTCCGCTACTTCGACGGCAAGAGCTTCTTCAACGCCCTCGACCTGAACACGGTGAACCTGATCCTGTTCCTGCTCGCGCTGCTGCTGCACTGGCGGCCGTGGCGGATGGCCCGGGCAGTACGCGACGGCGCCCCGGCGGTGGCCGGCGTACTGCTGCAGTTCCCGCTGTACGGCGGCATTTTCGGCATGATCGCCTACACCGGCATCTCGGCCCGGCTGGCCGGATGGTTGGTACAGGCGAGCAACCAGTTCTTCTTCCCGCCGCTGGTCGCGATCTATTCCTGCATCCTCGGCGTGTTCGTGCCGAGCGGTGGCAGCAAGTGGGTGATCGAGGCGCCGTACGTTCTGCAGGCCGCCAACCAGTTGAAGGTGGACGCGGGCTGGATGGTCGTCGTGTACGACCTCGGCGAGGCCAGCGCCAACCTGCTGCAACCGTTCTGGATGCTGCCGACGCTGGCCATCCTTGGACTCAAGGCGCGCGACATCATGGGCTACACCTTCACCATGTTCCTTGCCTGCTTCCCGGCCGCCCTCATCGCCGTGACCTTGCTCGCGCCGCATGTGACTGGCTGAAGTGTTGCGCCGCGGGCGGACGCACGATGGACGGCGCGGGCGCTACGATCCTGAGCGGAATAGGGCCGCTACCGCACGAGTCGTACTCTAGGTCGCAATGACTTCAGCGAGATCGTCGAGGATTGCACAGTGAGCGAAGGTCGTAGGAAAGCCCCGCCCGCCCGCGCCCGTGGGAAGAAGCATTGGGCATTGCGGGTGTTCGGCTGGCTGATGGCGCTCTTTTTCCTCGGTGTGATCGGTGCTGCTGCGGCCTTCTTCATCGGATACCAGACGACGAAGATCCCAGTGGCGAACAAGGACTTCGCGACCAATACGACGACCGTCTACTACTCCGACGGCAAGCACGTGCTGGGCACGTTCTACGAGCAGAACCGCAAGTCGGTGCCGTTGGCCCAGATCCCGAAGACGGTTCAGGATGCGGTCAT
>JAWWOY010000862.1:0-3147 GCA_033851195.1 Kribbellaceae bacterium
CCCGAGTGCCGGCCGGCGCCATTGCATTGCCCGCACTTCGCGTTCGGGTGCAGTGCCAGCGACGTGACGTAGACCACCAGCGCGGCGGCGACGAGCAGCACGAAGATGCCGGTCGAGCCGAGGGTCGAGGCGACATCGACGGGCGTCGTGCTGCTGCTCGACTCGGCGGCCGGAGCGGCTGCCACCGTGGAGCTCGGGTGGGGATTCGGTGCAGCGGTGCCGACCAGGGCAACCGCGATTCGGAGTGCCACGCTCATGGCATCAAGAGGGGCGATAAGAAAGACATCCGACCAGAGTGGCGTGCGTCACGTCGACGCGCAATTGCTTATCAGTAAGAACGTGGAAAAGTCCGGCGTGTCGCTTGGCGGACGAGCTGACGGGCCGGTTGCCGAACCGGCCGCCGTCGGTTCTGTCGGTGCCGCCGGTTAGGGTTCGATCCGTGGCAGACGCACCGATCGGCATCTTCGACTCCGGCTTCGGCGGCCTGACGGTGGCCCGCGCGGTGCTCGACCAACTCCCGCACGAATCGATCCTCTACCTCGGCGACACCGCCCGGCAGCCGTATGGCCCGAAGTCGATCGCCGAGGTCCGGGAGTATGCGCTGGAGTGCCTTGACCACCTGGTCGAGGCGGGCGTGAAAACCCTGGTGATCGCCTGCAACTCCGCCAGCGCCGCCATGCTCCGCGACGCCCGCGAGCGGTACGACGTCCCGGTGGTCGAGGTGATCCTGCCCGCGGCCCGTCGAGCCGTCGCAGCCACCCGCAACAGCCACGTCGGCGTCATCTGTACAAGGGCTACCGCCGCCTCGCTGGCGTACGAGGACGCCTTCGCCGCGGCGCCCCAGGTGGAGCTCCGGACGCAGGCCTGCCCACGGTTCGTCGAGTTCGTCGAGGCCGGGGTGACGTCAGGCCCCGAGCTGCTCGCGGCCGCCCATGAGTACCTGCATCCGCTGGTCGAGGCCGGGGTCGACACGCTGATCCTGGGCTGCACGCACTACCCGCTGCTCACCGGCGTCATCTCGTATGTGATGGGCGACGAGGTCACCCTGGTCAGCAGCGCGGAGGAGAGCGCCAAGGACCTGTACGGCGTGCTCACCAAGGCCGGGCTGCTGCGCGACGACAGCCTGCCGGAGCCGCGACACCGCTTCGTCACCACCGGCAATCCGGCCGAGTTCGCCGCCACCGGCTCCCGCTTCCTCGGCCCGGTGATCAACGCCGTCGACCAGTTCGCCTGGATCCGTTGACCCAAGTGGTCCGCACCGGCGACCCGACCCGCCACTAATGTATGCAGCATGAGGCTCACTGTGCTCGGTTGCTCAGGCTCCGTCCCGGGACCGGACTCAGCCGCCTCGTCGTACCTGGTGTCCGCGGCCGGGTTCAACCTGGTGCTGGACCTCGGCAGCGGTGCACTCGGCACGCTGCAGCGACACCTGGCCGTCAGCGAGATCGGCGCGATCGGGCTTTCCCATCTCCATCCGGACCACTGTATGGACCTCTGCGGCCTCTACGTCTCGGTGAAGTACTCGCCCTCGCGTCCGCTAGCGCGCATCCCGGTCTACGGCCCGGCCGGTACGGCACGGCGGATGGCCCGGGCCTACGACCTGCCGGATGAGCCCGGAATGAGGAACGAGCTGGACTTCCACGACTGGCAGCAGGCCCAGCAGATCGGCCCGTTCACAGTCCGGACCGTACCTGTCCCGCATCCGGTTCCGGCGTACGCGATCAGGGTCGAGCACGACGGAAAGGTCCTCGTCTACTCGGGTGACACCGGCCCGACCGAGGCCCTGGTCGAACTGGCCCGCGGTGCCGATGTACTGCTCTGCGAGGCCGCCCTGCGCGACGGTGACCCGAACAACCCGACCGACCTGCACCTCACCGCCGGCGAAGCAGGCGACCACGCCAAGCGCGCCGGCGTACCGCTGCTGATCGTCACCCACGTCCCACCGTGGTTCGACCGCGAGGCCCAGGCCGAAGCCGCCCGCCGCACCTTCCCCGGCCAAGTGCTGACCGCCACCCCCCACCTCACCCACCTCCTTTGACCGTGGAGTTCGTCGAGCTGAGCGATGGCGTACGCCTGCGGACCTGGACCACCGGTACGGCGACCTCGGCGCCGCCGGTGATCCTCCTGCACGGCGGCCCCGGCCTGTGGGACTACCTCGAGCCGGTCGCCGACCTGATGAACGACCTGACGGTGGTGCATCGCTTCGACCAACGCGGCTGCGGCGGCTCGGATCCCTCGGCAGAGCAGACGATGCAGCGCCTGCAGGCTGACATCGACGAACTGCGCAAGCACTGGGGACACGAACAGTTCGTCGTGATCGGCCACTCGTTCGGCGCGACGTTGGCTCTCACGTACGCGGCCGCCCACCCGGACCGCGTCCGCGCCGTCGGCTACTTCAGCGGCGTCGGCATCGGGGACTGGCACACGCCGTATCAGCAGGAGCGTCGCCGGCGGATGAGCCCGGATCAGCAGAGCCGACTGGACCTGCTGGAGGGAATGCCCGAACGGACGCCCGCCCAGGAGCAGGAGTACCGCGTGTTGTCCTGGTTCACCGACCACGCCGACCGGACCAACGCCTGGGCGTGGGCGCTGCAGGATGCCGCGGTACCGGAGCCGATCAACTTCGCCGCCAACCGGTTGCTCAACGCCGAGACCAACTCCTGGACCGACGACGACCTCGCCCGTACGGCGCGCAGCCTGAAGATGCCGGTGTGGTTCGTCCACGGCGCCGGCGATCCCAGACCAGCCGGCGCCGTCGAGTCACTCGCCGGCCAAGTCCCGAACGCCGAGCTTCATCTCATCAACGCCGCCGGGCACGACCCGTGGCGCGAACGCCCGTCCGAGTTCCGCACGATCTGTGTCAACTTCCTCAAGCAGGTCGGCTGAGCGTCGTACTGGCGCGCTTCGGTGGATGCGTTCCCAGTGCTGAAAGCCGGCGTCGAAGGAGAGGTTGGAAGCCGGCCAGTACGACGCTGGTGATGGCGCAGGTGGTCCATAGGCCGGCGGGGCCGAGGTGGGCGAGTAGTTGGCTGCCGGCAACGGGTGCGACCGCGCCGGCGATGCCCCAGCTGATCCCGTAGGCGGCGAGATAACGACCACGCGCGGCCTCGGGCGCTATCGCCGCAACGATGGTGTAAGCCCGCCCGA
>JAWWOY010000864.1:0-14505 GCA_033851195.1 Kribbellaceae bacterium
GGGCCGTGCCAGGCCGTCCGGACACCGCACAGCTCGGCCAGGTCAGCCACCTTGCGGGCCGCGGTGAGTCCGCCGATGTCAGAGATGTGGCTGCGGATGAAGTCGACACCACCGTCGCGGACCAGCCGGACGGCATCGCCCATCGAGGTGGTCAGCTCCCCCACCGCGATTGGCACCGGCGACGCCGCCCGGACCTCCGGAAGGCGGTCCCAAAGCTCGGGCGGTAGCACGTCCTCCAGGAAGAACAGCCGGTACGGCTCGAGCGACCGGGCCAGCAGCACGGCCTCCTTCGGAGTCAGCCGGGAGTGCACGTCGTGTAACAGTTCGACGTTGTCCGGTAGCGATTGCCGGGCCGCGGCGAACAGCTCAGGCGTCGTACGGAGGTAGTCCCGCGCGCTCCAGCCGTTCCGGTACGGCGCATCCGGGTAGAGCGTTGCCAACCGCGGGGCGCCGTACCCGCCGCCGCCCGGCGTGGAGACCTGTAGCCGGACGTGGCGCCAGCCCTGCGCGACGAACTCCTTCGCCTGCTCCAGGGTCTGCTCAATGTTGACGCCGCCCGCGTGGATATAGGTGTCGGCAGCGGCGCGCACCTTGCCGCCGAGCAGTTCGTACACCGGCATCCCGGCGCGTTTGCCGGCGATGTCCCACAGTGCCTGGTCGACGCCGGAGATCGCGTTGTTCGTCACCGGCCCGCCGCGCCAGTAGCCGGAGAAGCCGGCCAGCCGGACCAGGTCGCCGATGTCGCCGGGATAGCGGCCGATCAACAGCCGGGACAGGTGCTCGTCGACGAAGGTCTGCACCGCCCGCCAGCGCTGGGTGAAGGTCGCGCAGCCGAGGCCGTAGAGCCCCGGCTCGGTGGTGCCGATCCGCACCACCACGAGCGGGATGCCCTCAGGTGCGGTGACGATCGCCTCCACCGACCGGATCCGGACGTCGTCGCGGGCGGGCCAGGGCTGGGCAAAGTTAGCGGGTGTTTCGTCGTGCATCAGATCTCCAGAGGAAGAGTTGGCAGGTCAAGCTCGTATCGTGCTTCGAAGCCGAGCACGGCACGAGCCGCGGTGAGGTCCATCGGCACCTCGCGCCCGATGAACCGCCGCAGCCGGGGCACCCGCGGCGCGAAGGCCCGCAGCAGTGCCTCGGTCTCGTACGGCGCGTGGGAGGAGCGGGCGGCGACGAAGAATTTGTGCGCACCGGTCAACGACGCGGTCAGCCCCGACTCGATCGCCAGGGCAGCGTCGCGGACGTCCAGGTAGGCCCAGGCTTCCCGTACGCCACGGGCCGGGTTCTCGATGAACCCGTCGCTCAAGCGTTGCAGGACCTCGGCCGTGTTCACATGCGGGAACCGGAACGACACCACGTCGATTCCCCAGTGTCGCCACGCCATCACAGCTGTGTTCTCGTCGTTCTGCTTCGACAGCGAGTACCAGTCGGCCACGTCGCGGGGGATGTTCTCGTCCAGCGGGTAGTACGCCGGCAACACGTCGTGCGGGTTGAACGGCACGCCGTACGCATTGATGCTGCTGGCAACGACCGCCCGGCGGATCCCGCGCGCCCCGGCCTGCGCCAGCACGTTGAAGGTGGACACCACATTCGTCGTGTAGACGTCGTACGGCGTCCCGGAGCGGGGGTGCGGAAGCGCGGCCAGGTGGACGATCAGTTCGACGTCCTCGAGGGCGGCGGCCACATCCGCCTCGGACCGGGTGTCACCGATGATCACCCGGTCCGCCTTCAACGACGGGTCGTCCACGATCGAGAACGCGGTGACCAACGCACCTTGGTCGGTCAGGTGACGGGTGGTGATCGAACCGATCCGCCCGGCCGCACCCGTCACCAAGACCCGCCGCCCTGTTAGTGAAGAACTCACTCCTTGATACCTCCTGCCATCCCGACCCCCTTGAGGAACTGCTTCTGGAACACCAAGAACAGCGCCACCGGTATCAGGACCGCCAGGAACAGCGCACTCATCTGCAGGGAGATCTCCGTGGTCGTCGCCACTCGGGGCAGCGCCACCGAGATCGGTTGCAGTGTCGGGTCCGGCAGCACCAGCAGCGGCCAGAGGTAATCCTTCCAGGAGCCGATCACGGTGAGCAGGGCGACCACCCCGACGATCGGTTTCGACAGCGGCAGGATCAGCGAGACGAACAGCCGAACGTTGCCCGCGCCGTCGATCCGGGCCGCCTCGATCAGCTCCCGCGGGATGGAGTCGAAGTACCGCTTCATCACCAGGATGTTGAACGCACCGGCCGCGTGCGGCAGCCACACCGCCCAGAAGGTGTTCTGCAGGTTCACCCCCAACACCGGCATCTTCAGGATGGTCAGATACAGCGGTACCAGCGAGATCACGCCGGGCAGGAACAGCGTGGCCAGCACCGCGCCGGTGATGATCGGCCCCCACTTCGGCCGGAGCACGCTCAGTACGAACGCGCCCGTCGTACAGACGAACAGCGTGTTGACCAGCGACCCGATCGCGATGATCGCGGTATTGCCCAGGTAGGAGCCGATCTGCACCTGCACCCAGGCATCCGGGATGTTGTGCCATTGGATGCCGCTCGGCCACAGCGACATCGGCCCTTTCAGGATGTCCTGGCTGGTGGACAGCCCGGACTTGAGCAGCCAAAGCAGCGGGCCGACGCCGGCGATCACGACGCCGACGAACAGCAGCACCTGGATCAGCGGCAACCCGTACTGGATGAGTGGGCGGCGCCGGTCCTGGGTCGAGATGATGCCGCGCTCCTGCGCCTCGACAGCACGACGCCGCTTGCGGGCCCGGGTCGTCTCCTCCGGGGTGGTGACGACCTGTTGTTCGGTGATCGGAAGACTGGTCATACCGTGTTCCACCTCCGAGTGACGAAGTGATACACCACCGACAGCGCGCACAGCACCAGCGCGAGCAGCACGCTGAGCGCCGTAGCCGCGCCGAAGTCGCCGTTGACGAAGGCGTACCGATAGATCAGCAGCAGGACCGTGGTGGTGGCGTTGTTCGGACCACCACCGGTGAACAGGAACGGTTCGGTGAACACCTGGAACGTGCCGATCAACTGCAGCAGCATCATGATGAAGATGATTCCGCGGATCTGCGGCAGCGTGACGTGCCAGACCCGCGACCAGATCCCGGCCCCGTCCAGCTCCGCTGCCTCATAGAGCTCGGTCCGTACGCCGGTGAGCGCGGCCAGGTAGATGATCGCGGTCGCCCCGGCGCCCGCCCAGGTCGCCTCCAGCACAATCGCCGGCATCGCCAGGCTTTGCGAGTTCAGCCAGGACAGCGGCCCGATCCCGAACCAGCTGAGGATGGCGTTGAAGACACCGGAGCCGCTGGGGTCGTAGAAGAACTTCCACAGCAGGATCGCGACGACCGGTGGCACCACCGCCGGCAGGTACGACAACACGTTGTACAGCCAGCCGGTGGTCCGCAGTTCGCTGATGAACACGGCCAGGAACAACGGCACCGGGAACCCGAACAGCAGCGCGAGCAACGCGAAGTAGAGCGTGTTCAGCGCGGCCTGCGGCAACTGCGGGTCGGTCAGCACGTAGCTGAAGTTGGCCATCCCGACCCACTCGGGCGTGGTGACCAGGTTGTTCTTCTGGAAGCTGAGCACGAGCCCGCGCACGATCGGGCCCCAGGAGAAGTAGAGGAACGTCAGCACCAGGGGCAGCGCGAAGATGATGCTGCTCAGCCCGCCGGAGCGGTACCAGTAGGTGACACCCCGGCGGGACTGAGTAGACGGGTGACGGTTGAGCAGGGCCATGGTGGTTTACCGAGCCAGGCGGGCGTCGATCTTGGAGGCGGCGTCGCTGACTAACTGGTCGATGTTGGCATTCTTCTGCGTCAGCACCTGCTGGACGACCGGATCGAGGAGGGCGTAGACCTCCTGGGCCTTGTTCGACGGCTCTGGCAGCAGCTTGAGCGTCTTGGTCGAGTCGATGTAGCCCTGGAACTGCTTGAGCGGCACGTTGTTGTAGGGCTCACGCCACTTGTTGTACTGGTCGAAGGTCGCCTGGCTCAGCGGCGAGACGCCAGGCCGGCCGACGAAGCCCTTGCCGGCGAGCGAGTCCTTGGCGTTCTGGATCGCTGCTGCCTGGTTCGTGTACTTGTCGAACTGGTCGAACTTGATCCATTTCAGGGCGGCGACGATCTCGTTCTTGGTCGCCTTCGGGCTGATCATTTTGATCGATCCGCCGGTCAGCGTGCCATACGGGCCGCC
The DNA here is from genome assembly GCA_033851195.1 of Kribbellaceae bacterium. Taxonomy (GTDB): domain Bacteria; phylum Actinomycetota; class Actinomycetes; order Propionibacteriales; family Kribbellaceae; genus Kribbella. The sequence goes on from JAWWOY010000864.1 coordinate 4,203, forward strand.
ATCCTGTGGCAGCGCGCCCTCGCCGAAGTCCGCGGGCTTCATGCCGAAGTTCTTCACGGACATGTCATAGGCGTCCGGTGCCTGCAGCACCATGCCGATCTTGCCGGCGGCGAAGTCCTGCCGGACCTCCTCCTGGTTGTAGAGGAACCTGGTGCCCATCGAGTTGTCGGTCCAACGCATGTCCTTCAGCAGCTGCAGTGCCTTCTTGGTGGGCGCGTCGTTGAAGGTGGTCTTCTTGCCGTCGGCGCTCTCGACCGTGCCACCCATGCTGTAGGTCATGGTGGTGAGCATCCAGCCGCCGGTGTTCTTCGTGGTCAGCTGCGCATAGCCGGCCTTACCGGTCTTATCCGCGATCTGCTTCGCGTACTGCCGGACCTCGTCCCACGTCGTCGGCGGCTTGTCCGGGTCCAGACCGGCCTGCTTGAACAGCGCCCGGTTGTAGGCGAGCCCGACGGAGAAGGCGTCGACCGGTACGCCGTAGATCCGGCCTTTGTCGTCCTGGACCATCTTCAGCGTGTCCGGGTTCAGGTCCTTGGTCAGGTCGACCAGCTTCAGCTCATCAGTGATGTCCGGCAGTTGCTTGTTCGGGATCATGTTCAGCGGCTCGGTGAAGCTGATGCTCATCACTGTCGGCAACGATCCGCCGGCCACCTGGGCCTGGAAGGTTGTTGCGTCCCAGGCGGTCTCGGTCGTCTTGACCGTGATGTTCGGGTTGTCGGCCATGAACTTCTGCACGTTTTTGTTGAACGTGGCGACGTCGGCCGGCTGGTCCGGCTTCGGCTTGTTCCCGACGGTGATCGTGACCGGCGCGTTCTGGTCGATCGCACCACCGCTGTCCTTCGCGGGTGTCGAGCCGTTCGCGCAGGCCGCGGCCGTCAGCAGCGCGGTTGCTGTCGTCAGCGCCGCGACACACCTTGCCGTTCTCATCATCGGAACTCCTCATGTCAGCGAGAGCCCACCCCCGCCATCAGGCGGTCAGGGTGTGGTGTGGGCCACGGTGGCCCGAGTTCCGAGTAAGTTAAACCATGCGTGTTACTTTATCAATGGCTCACGTTGTCACAGATTCGAAACGGCTACGAAACAAACGGCTGTAAAGACCCAGCCCGCTCTCGTCGCAGCCAACAGGTGGCAGGGCAGCGGCAGAGTCACGACCGCGGACGGGACCAGAGACCGGGGCCACGGCCGGCTCGATCAGCGCCGGATGCTCGTCGATGACCACTTATTCGCATCTTTTCGCCAGTTCGGCGCATCTGTCGGGTGTACGGAGGTGCTCTCCGGATGGCACGGTGGGCTAGACCATAAGTTCCGACGGGTGGAGGTAGGCAGTATGTCTGCGGTGAACAACGTCGATGTCGACGGGTTCTGGGACAACGGTTGGACGATCGTTCGGGGCGTCTACTCGCCTGACGACGTGAAGAGATTGCGGGAAGCGGCCCACTGGTCGCGCAAGAACAAAGGCGGTGACCTACTGGCCAACCCACGGCTGCGCGAGGTGCTCACCGACGGGAACTTCGTCAAGATCGCGCGCCAGCTCCTCGGCGAGGACGATATCTGGTACACCGGCGACAGTGCCTTCACCGTCAACGGGGTCCAGCGTGGATTCCACAAGGACAACGCCGATCGGGTCGACCCGAACGCGCCGGACTGGAACGGGCGGTACACGATCCTGCGTTTCGGCCTCTACCTGCAGGACCATTACCGGCACACCGGTGGCCTGAACCTGCGCCATCAGTCGCACAACACACCCGACCTGAGCGTGGGCGACAACGTCTACGTGCGGACCCGTGTCGGCGACGTCGCGGTCTGGAGCCTGCGCACCACCCACAGCGGCAACGGCACGCAGCTGAAATTCCCGAAGTCCAAGGCCCCGCTGCCGCACGAGCACGACAAGTACCCGAAGTGGCTGGTCGCCGGGAAGGACGGCGACCGGATCGCATTGTTCGCCGCCCTCGGCCTGGACGACGCGCACATGGCCCGATACGTCGAGTACCTGAAGACGCGCAAGTACATGTGCGACATCTGGAGCAAGACCCGGTACGACCAGGCCGCACTGTCTGCCGCTGAGCAGGCCGGGCTGCACGTTCGCAACGTGCCGGCCGAGATCGACGGCGACACCACCGTCGGCCAGAACGCGGACTACGCAGCCCTGCCGTACTGACAGCCCCGGCAGTGGTTCCGTCGGCGCCGGTCATACTTCAGGAGGGGGAGTACGACCGGCGCCGCGAACGCGGGCGCGGCCACGGAACTACGCCCGGCCGGTCTCGATCGGGCGGGACGGGTCGGTGATCCACTCCGACCAGGACCCGACGTAGACGTCGGAATCCAGACCCGCGACCGCCAGCGCGAGTGCCTCGTGGGCCGCGGTGACGCCGGACCCGCAGTACACACCGACCTCGGTGCTGCCGTCGACTCCCAGCGAGACGAACCGCTCGCGCAACGCCTCGGGGGGCAGAAAAACCCCGGCTGCGTCCACGTTGGCGGCCGTCGGGGCGTTCACCGCGCCCGGGATGTGCCCGGCCACCGGATCCATCGGCTCGACCTCACCGGCGTACCGCTCGGGCGCTCGGGCATCCAGCAGTACGCCTTCGGCGGCACGCACGGCGGCGGATTCGGCGGAGAGCACAGGCATCCCGCCCGGCGTCGCGACGAAGTCCCCGGATCCGTCGACCGGAACCTCCGTGGTCACCTCTCCCCCGGCGGCCTGCCACGCTGTCAGGCCGCCGTCCAGCACCCGTACGCCGCTGAGGCCGAAATAGCGGAAGATCCACCAGGCACGGGCGGCGGCCATCGAGTTCGCCGCGTCGTAGACGACCACCGAGGAATCGGCCGACACACCGGCCCGGCGCAGCGCGGACTCGACAACACTTGCCGAAGGCAACGGGTGGCGCCCACCCGCGCCGGGTGGGCCGGCCAGTTCGGTGTCCAGGTCGACGAAGTGCGCAGCCGGCAGGTGGCCGGCGTCGTACGCGTCGCGGCCGGGTGGGCCGGTCAGGTTCCAGGTGACGTCGATCAGTACAGGCGGCTGCGCGGCCGAGCGCAGCTCTTCGGCGGAGATCAGCGGGTTCATACAGCGCCTCCGAACGGGAGAACCTCGGGTGACAGGGTGGCGCGGGCGCGGGCCGCGGTCAGCCGGCGCCGGTGGTGGCGACGGCAGAGCACCTCGTAGGCCATCTCGGCGGCGGGGAGCCCGTTGTGCTTGTTCTCGATGTCGCCGACCGCGAGCTGCTCGCCCTCGGTGACCATCTCGCCGCCGACGGTCCGGGCGTTGTGGGTGGCACGTTCGCCGCACCAGCAGAGCGCCTCGACCTGGAGCAGCTCCATCCGGTCGGCCAGTTCGACCAGCCGGGCCGAGCCCGGGAACAGAGCGGCGCGGAAGTCCGTCAGGATGCCGAAGCAGAACACGTCGATCTGCAGTTCGTCGACCAGCCGGGCCAGCTGCTCGATCTGCTCGGGCTGGTAGAACTGGGCCTCGTCGCAGACCGCATAGTCGACCCGGCCGCCATGCGTCAGCTCCCCGACCACGTACTGCCAGAAGTCGAAGTCCGGCCGGACCTCGATCGCGTCCGCCTCCAGGCCGAGCCGCGAGGACAACGTCGACTCGCCGGCCCGGTCGTTGCTGGTGAAGATCCGCCCCAACCGGCCGCGCGCCTTGTGGTTGTGATCCATCTGCAGCGCCAGCGTGGACTTGCCGCAGTCCATGGTCCCGGTGAAGTAGAGCAGGTCAGCCACGGGCGCCCATCCTGCCTTGTCCCCGATCCACCTCGGCAGCCGGGGTAAGCGGGGTCGGGTTTCGTTGTGGACCTACCGCAGGTTCTACTTGGACGTGCGCAAACCATTGCTTGTCCTGCTCGCGCTGTGCGCTGTGCTCGGACCTGTCGCGGCACCCGCCATCGCTGCGCCGACCCGGGTGGCGGCCGGCCTCAGGTCCTACTTCGTCATCACAGCGCCGAAGGAGACGGCCAAGGTCGCCGGCGCGGTGACGAGCAACGGCGGCTCCATCTACGCGGCGTACGACGCGATCGGCGTGCTGGTGGTGCACTCGTCGAACGCAGCGTTCGCGGGCCGGATGCGCACAGTGAGCGGTGTCCAGAAAGTCGGAGCCACCCGGACCTCCGACGTACCGGCGGCTGCGGCGAACCCGCCGATCCCCACGTCCCCGAAGGAACAGTCGGCCACCTCCGCAGAGGTACCGCGGCCGGACATGACCCAGATCGGCGCGGACAAGGCCTGGGCGGTGAACCAGGGCTCGCCGTCGATCACCGTCGGCGTACTGGACACCGGCGTCGACGACCAGCACCCGGATCTGAAGGCGAACTTCGACGCGAGCAAGTCGGCCTCGTGTGCCTATGGCAAGACGGACACCAGGCCGGGTTCGTGGCGGCCGGTCGACGAGCACGGTACCCATGTCGCCGGCACGATCGCCGCGGCCAAGAACGGTCAGGGCATGGTCGGGGTGGCGCCCGGCGTGAAGGTGTCCTCGATCCGGATCGCTGAGCCGGGCACCAAGCTGTTCTTCCCGGAGAACACCGTCTGTGCCTTCGTTTTCGCGGCGGAAAGGAAGGTCTCGGTCACGAACAACAGCTACTACGTCGACCCGTGGCTGTACGCCTGCCCGTCCGACCCGGACCAGGCTGCCATCGCCGAGGCGGTCAGGCGTTCGGTCGCCTACGCCGACTCGTTGGGCGTGGTCAATGTCGCCGCCGCCGGCAACGAGGGCGACGACCTGGCGGCCAAATCCGGGGATGCCACCAGCCCGGACGATTCGAATCCGGCGTCGCGCCCGATCACCGACGACTGCCTCAGCCTGCCGACCGAGCTCCCCGGGGTGGTCGTCGTGGGGTCGGTCGACGCGAACGACAGCAAATCCGACTTCTCGAACTTCGGCACCGGCAAGATCAGCCTCGCCGCGCCTGGCGAGTCGGTCTACTCGACCGTCCCGGGTGGCGGCTACGCGACCTTGAACGGGACGTCGATGGCTTCACCGCACGTCGCCGGGGTAGCCGCGCTGATCCGCAGTACCAACCCGAAACTCACCCCTGGACAGGTCCGCGCCAAGCTGGCCGGTGAGGCGGACGACCTGAGCTGCCCGGCGTTGTCGGTTGGCGCTTGCACGGGTTCCACCGGCGACAACTCGTTCTACGGCGAAGGGCTGGTCGACGCCGCCGAGGCTGTCGGCGCTGCGACCAAGACTCCGACCAGTGGAGTCACCATCACGAAGCCGTCGGAGCAGCTCGGCATCGGCGGCGTACCGGCTGTTCCGTTGCTGCTGAAGGGCCAAAGCCGAGCCGGCGACGTCACCTACTCCGCTGTCGGCCTACCCCCGGGCTTGAGTATCGACCGGGCTCGCGGCTGGGTGACCGGCGTACTGGCTCCTGGCGTCGGCAAATACAAGGTGACGGTGACGGCGCGGGATGCGACAGGCAAGACCGACCAGGCGGTCTTCTCCTGGGACGTCTGGAGCTTCTGACCGCAGTCCCTGATCAGTCCCGATCAACCCGCGTCCACGAGCAGCGGGATCGCCATCTCGTCGTCGGTGAGCGATCCGTGCAGGCCGATCAGCTCGGCCTCCTGCGGGAAGCGGCGACTCGCGACCAGCGCCACGGCGCCGAGCGATGCGACGATCACGTCGCCTAGCCGCGGCGCGACCCGATCCTCGACCGGCCCGAACCAGCCGCGCCCGATCGCCTCTTCGCGGGTCAGCACCAACGCCTGGTCGCCGAGCCGCGCACGGTATGTCGCCAGTACGTCGGCGACAGCACCGTCCATGCAGTAGAGGTGGCGAAACCGGGACTCGCCACCGATAAGTCGTAGCCCGTCGGTCAGCTCGGGCTCGACGTCCAGGTCGACCCGGCATTCCGGTGCGACATCGATCATGCCGTGATCGGCAACCACCACCAGGACGGCGTCGCGCGGCAAGGCCGAGCGCACCTGCGAGGCGAACGTGTCAGCCGCGGCCAGTTCCTTGCGCCACGGCCAGGACTCACACCCCTGACCGTGGCCGGTGTAGTCCAGCTGGGAGTCGTACACGTAGACCAGCGAGGACTTGCCCTCACGGCTGGCGAACCTGGTCGCGTCGAGTCGATCCTCGACCGTGTCCGCCCCACGGTGAGCACTACCGCGGAAGGCGGCTACGGTCAGGCCCGAGTTGTAGAAGCGAGCCTTGCTGACGTTGCGGGTGGCGACTCCGGCGGCCGCGACGCGCTCGAACACCGTCCGGTGCGGCTGCCAACTCCGCGGGTCCACCGGCGCATCCCAGGCCAAAGCGTTCAGCAGCGCGCCGGTCTCCGGCACGATCGAGCTGTAGCCGACGATGCCGTGGGCGCCGGGCGGCAATCCCGTACCCAGACTGGTCAGGCTTGCCGCTGTGGTCGACGGTACGCCGGCGGTGAGCCTGCGCCCGGTCGGCAGCAACGAGGCCAGGTACGGCGCGAGTTCCGCGTTCCGGCGCAGCAGGTTCCACCCGAGGCCGTCCAGCAGCAGTACGGCGTACCGGGGTCCGGGTGGCAGGCCGAGCAGGTTGGTCTCGCCCGGCACTGAGAGGGCGCCCGCGATGGAGGGCAGCACGTCGGCAAGTGACCCGCCGCCATATTGAGGGAGCACCGGCGAGACGTCGGACACGACGCACTACCTGCTGGTCGCGGAGGACAACGCCGACGCGAAGTCGAGGACCTGCTGGATGCCGGCTGGGCCGTCGGCTGCCGCGCTGATCCGCAGCGAGATGTCGTCCGCGGCGACCGAACCGGTGTAGCCGTGGTCCGCCTCGCAGTTCGGGTCGGCACAGACGGCGGGCTCGAGGTCGATCCGGTTCACCATGCCCCAGCCGATCGTCAGGACGACCTCGCCACCGGCGACCGCCGGGTCCGACTTGCCGGAGGCGTAGCCGGCCGGATTCGGCACGACGCGGTTCACCACCACCGCGTTCACCCGCTGGAGCGGGATCGCCTCGGTGGAAGTGGACGCGTACGGCGCCTGGATCAGGTCGTCCGCGGCGTGCTCGTCGGTGTGGCCGACGATCAGCCGGGACGGGGTCAGCGCCAAGATGGTGATGTGGCGCCGGACCTCGTCGCGGTCGAAGGTCGGCTCGTGCTGCAGCACGAAGGCCCGGATGGGTTCGCCGGCGACCGCCACGGCGAGCGAGTCCGTCACGACATCTGGGTAGTAGCCGCACCGGTCGATCGCATCACGCAAGTCGGACGAGGCGTCCGCAAGCTCCGGGACCGGCGCATTCAGGTCACGCATGACCTCATCCTTGCACGCGCCGGTCCTACTACCGGATCCCTGCACCCGGGCCTGTGGGTATCGGCTGCGCGCGGGGAGCCAGGACCGCGCAGGCCCGGGTTGTCATTCCGCGCTGGCTCGCCTCAGCACCGGTGAGCCGGCTGCTCCCGCGACGGCGACCAGGACCAGGCCGATGACTACCTGGCCGACCAGCAGCAGGACGCCGGAACTTCCGTGGGTGAGCACCTTGCCACCACTGAAGACGAGACCACACAGCGCCCCGAAGCCGACCACCGGAAGCCCGACACCGACCACTGGGACCACCGCAGCCAGCCGGGCCGAGCCCTCGATCACCGTCAGCGGTACGCCGGACCGGCGCAGCGCCTTGGCCGGGCCCGACTGGTCCAAGGCGGTGCCGACAGCTCCTGCGGCTGTGGAGGCAGCGCCGGTCACGAAGACCAGGCCGAGCAGCAGGGCCACCCCGAGGCGCAGGTCGAGGAACATCCCTGCTTCGTGCTGAGCCACCTCCGCAGCTGTCAGCGGGACCTGGTCCGGCACAACGTTGTACAGGACAGTCCGGACGCGTTCCCGGTCAGCGGCGGGTACGACGATGTCCACGGCCTGGCCCCGGCTCGTGACCTCGCCCTTCAGCCCTGCGGCGGCCAGGCGGTTCTTCGCGTCCTGGGCAACCGCGACCGTCTGCCCCTTGTCGGGGTAGAGCTCGAAGGCCGCGTCCGTGCCGTCCTGCGACATCCCGAACGGCATGAACAAGGCGAGGAAGCCGGTGACGAAGCCGCTGAGCACGAGCGCTGCTACGGGGCGGAATGCGCCCTTCGGGTCATCCGCCAGACGGCGGCCGGCGAGAAGCCCGACCGGGCCGTTCGCGGTGCGGGCCAGGATCTTGCCGATTACCTGGACGGCCCACGGCCCGACCACGCGGACCGCGAACGCGGCCATTGCGACCCCGATGACGATCGGCAGCACAGCACCCCGAGTGCCGACCACCGCCAGCATGATCGGGCCGATGACGAGCAGGACCAGCCTCAGCGCGCTCGTCGACTTGCGGGTCTGACCGCGCACTACGCCGAGCGGTGTGATGTTGACCCGGCCCAGACCGATGAGCGCGCTGACGACCGACAAGACCGGCACCGCGACAAGTACGACGAGGACGAGCCACCAGCTGACAGTGAGGTCGTGCAAGTACCAGCGACCGCCGCCGAGCGGGATCCGGGCGATCAGCGGGCTGAGCAGGCTGTACCCGATCAGTCCGGCGACTGCGCCGAAGAAGGCCAGCACGGCTTGCTCGACCGCGCTGAGTACTAGCACCTGCCCCCGGGTGGCGCCTGCGAGCCTCAGTGCAGCCAACCGGTGTTCTCGACGCTTGGCCGCGACACCAGCGGCTTGGCCGACCAGGCTCAGGAGCGGGAACAGCACCAGCGCGAGTCCGAAAGCGACCAGGACAAGCAGCGTCCCCATCCGGTTATCCATCGCATGGCCGCGCCAGGTAGCCAGCTCGATCGGATGATCCGAGGCTCTGACACCTGGTGAACCCGGTGCCACTCCCCTGATCACGATCAACTCGTCGGGCGAGGACAGCCCGGCTTCGTCGATCACGCCGCTGGGCTGCTGACGGCCGAATCGCGCGCTCAACTGCTTGCCGACCTCACCCTTCCAGCGGTCCGCGAGCTGTGGCGAGACGAAGACTTCACCAGGCTTCGGGGTATGCGGCAGGCCCGGGGGTGGCGGCAGTTCGGCGTTGCGGCCGGCATCTCTGATCGCCAGATCGATGCGCGTCACTGGGTCGCCCGACACCATGTCGTGTACCTCTTTGACCGCGCCTACCGACCCCTTCGCCTGGCGGGCATCGGTGCTGCGCCAGCCGATCCGGTCCGAGCGGTGCAACAGACCCAACGAACCAGCGATGAGGAAGGTGACGAGCATGGCCACCACCGCGGTGGCACCGAACGCGGCCAGATTGGCCGCGCGTCCACCCGGCCCCGGACGGCGGACGAACCGCAGCCCGAGATCAGCCATCCGGTTCATCGATCGCTCACCCGGCCGTCGACGATCCGAACCACCCGGTGGCAGCGGGCCGCGACCGCATCATCATGCGTCACGACCACCACAGCGGCACCTCGATGGGTGGCAGCGCCGACCAGCAGATCGATGACCTGCGCTCCGGTCGCTGCGTCGAGGGCGCCGGTCGGCTCATCGGCGAACACGGCCTGCGGCTCCCCGACGAGTGCCCGGGCGATCGCGACTCGCTGCGCCTGACCGCCGGAGAGTTCGCCCGGCCGGCGACCGGCCTCAGCTACGAGGCCGACCTGTGCGAGCCCGGCGCGAGCCCGGCCGATCGCCTCGCGGCGGGAGACACCGTCGACCATCAACGGAAGCGCGACGTTCTCGTCGGCCGGGAGTTCGGCGAGCAACTGGTTGTCCTGGAACACGAACCCGAGCCGGCGCCGACGCAACTTGGTCCGGGCCGCGTCGCCGAGCTGGTCGACCCGTTCGCCGGAAAGCCAGACCTCACCCTGATCCGGCGACAGGATGCCCGCGAGTACATGCAGCAGGGTGGTCTTGCCGTTGCCGCTCGGGCCCATCACAGCCAGGGCCTCGCCGGCCCGCACTACAACGTCAACCCCGGCGAGCCCGACCACGTCGCCGTAGTACTTCACCAAACCCCGCCCAGTCAGCACGGGTGCCTGCTGGTGATCCGGAGAGTGCAACGCTTGCCGGGATGGCGGCTCCGCAGCCGACTGCCGCAAGGCCAGCAAACTCGGCCCTGCGACCGGTTGTTGCTGACGGCCCGGTTCCAGCCACTGATCCGGCTCCGGAGTCGACTCAGGCAGAAGCGAGGACTGGGACGGTGACTGGGACGGTGACTGGGGCGGCGTGGAGTGGCGACTCTGGAAGTTCATGCCCACAGGCTTTCGCGAACCACCTGCCTAGGCGTCGCCCCGCAGTCCGGTCTTCGCGCTGCCTTTGGTCGCCTCCCGACGGACGCCCGTAATCCCCCAGTCGTACGCCGCCGACCCTCGTCTACGACCCCAGTCCCCCACCGAACCTGCCGGTAGCACTGCCCCCG
>JAWWOY010000873.1:0-9236 GCA_033851195.1 Kribbellaceae bacterium
TGGCCAGCGGATCCTTCGATTCTCTGGTGGTACCGCACCCACGCAAGCCGGGTGGCGTCGAGATCTACTCGGATCGGCTCCGGGCACTGCTGGGTGACTCGGCGCTCGTCATCGACTCGGGCATCAACGGAACGCCGCTGCCAGGCAGTCGTAACCTCGACTTCTTCGTCTCCGCGGCCGGCGCGATCCGCAGCAGGTCGGTGGACGAGAAGTGCCGGTTGATCGCCGACGGTCTGGCTGCTCTGACCGGCGTCAGGGTGCCGATCGGAGCCCTTGTCGCGCGGGAAATCCCCAAGCACACAAGGCTTCGCGCGCTCTACCGGGCCCTGCTGAGGCGCCACAAGATCAAGACCGTCTACGTCGTGGTTGGGTACTTCCACCAGCACATCGTCGGCGCCGCGCGGGATCTCGGGATCCGCGTGGTCGAGCTCCAGCACGGCGCGATCAGCCCGTTCCATCTTGGCTACAGCTATCCCGGTCGCCCGCTGGTGCCGGATCAGCCGGACGAACTGTGGTGCTTCGGCTCCTACTGGGCCGATGTCGCCGAACTGCCCGCCGGGATGCGCACCGAGATCATCGGCGCCCCCTTCATCCACCGCCTCACACCAGCAGAGGCCGCGGCCAAGGACCCCCAGCGCGTCGTCTTTGTCTCGCAGGGCACCATCGGCCCGGCGCTCCTACCGTTCGCATTGGAGCTCTCAGCGGCGCGTCCTGACCTGGAGGTCATCTTCCGCCTCCACCCGAGCGAGCACCTCACCGACTACGCCGTCCCGTCCAGCAGTGCAGTCCGCCTCTCGGCCGGCCCCGCCGAACCCACCCTGCCCTTGCTTGCGTCGGCGGGCTACCAGGTAGGCGTCGCCACCACCGCGCTCTTCGAAGGCATGGTCCTGGGCTGCCGAACCGCCGTAGCCAATCTCCCCGGCCACGAATACCTGAGCCCCGCCATAGCCCGAGGCGACGCCCTCCTGATCAACACTGCCACTGACCTTGAGGCAGCCCCCCGCTGCCAAGACAGCACCGCCTACTACGCACCCGACAGCCTCAGCCAGTTCCTCTAGTGGTGTGTCTGGCACTTAGCCAACTAGGTAGGTCTGGCAGGAACAGGTCAGCGCGGACCGCATGAGTCGCCCAGCCGTTTGAATTCATACCGATGACCGACCTGTTCCCACCGCACGAACGGAGTCGCGGATGAGGGATGCGACGATCACCGAACTCCGCGACGTCGCCGGCCTGGACCTCTACAGCCGGAACGCGTTCCGTATCACCGGACTCCCCACCACTGTCGACCGGCGAACCGCAAGACGCCGCCAGCAGCAACTCAATACCGCTCTCCAGGTCGGCGCTGACATCGACACCGGCATCGACACCGGCATCGACGGCCCGTCCGACCCCGCCGAGGTGCGATCCGCCTTCGACCGTGTCCTGGGCGATCCGCGACGCCGGCTTGTCGAGGAGCTGTTCTGGCTCTGGGACACCCCTGATTCGACCTGCAACTGCCCGCGCAAACTCCACCGCGACCACGACGAAGCCGTCCGCGCCCACTCCGCAGTACTGGACCAGGAGGTGGCCGGCCAGCACCCGCACCCCAGCGCGCTCAGCAGCCTCGAACAGGGGTGGGCCATGGCTGCGCGGCACTGGAAGGCGGCGCTCGCCTCCCCAGCGTTCTGGAGCCACGTCCGGCACCGGATCTCAACCCTGGACGACCGGCAACTCCCCGTCTCGGCCGCCGAATCGCTTCGCGCAGAACTACCCCTTGCGCTCCTCGAACCGCTGACGGTACTGGCGGCAGCAGCCCCGGCTCCGTCCCGGCTGGCCGCCCACGCCCGCAACTGGCCGGCCCCTCAGCGCGAGATCGACCTACGCCTGGAGGAGGCCGCAGGCAAGCAGTACGACCAGTTCGACTCAGAGCTGCGCCAGGCCGCGGAACTCCTGCGATCCGACGCGCCGCGAGTGGCCGCGGACCACGTCTACAACTCCGTATTGCCGTTGCTCACCCGGCTGGAGGCGTTGGTGCCGCACCAGCGACACCGGCGTACTGCGGAGGCGCAGGACCGGGTATCCGTCGTACTGAACAACTGCGCCCTCCATCTCATCGAGGCCGGCTCGGTGCTCGATGGTCAGGCGGAAAGGTGGCTCGTCACGGCCGGCGAGCTGGCGATCGACGCGCGCGGTCGCGACACCATCTCGCAGAACCGCGCCACTCTCAGCGAGATGCGCGAAACGCTGGCCAGGATCCAGTCCCAGGTCAACCTGCTTGTGCGCGCCGGGCGTGTCGGCGCGGCGAGGACGATGCTGCGACGGGTCAGGAGGTCCCTCGCCGGCCAGCCGGGCAGCGACGAGATCGACCGGATGCTCGCCGATCTCAGCCCCGGCAGCCGGACCACGAAACCGGCCAGGTCGCCCGCCACGCGACCACCGCGCGCCGGACGTCGCCGACGCGCCAGATTGGTCCTGCGGCTGATCATCATCGCCTTGATGATTTTCGCCATCGTCCATTTCTGGCCCTTCGGCGGTGGCAAGACCGCTGCCATGTTCTCGGACAAGGTCTCCGCCAACGCTCCGGCCGGAACCTGCATCGAGAACCGCGACAGCTGGCAGCAGAACCAGAACGACGTCGAAGTCGTCGACTGCGCCGAGAAGCACTGGGGCGAGGTGCTCGCGTATGTTCCGCTGACCTCCGTTCCCGGCAAGTATCCGGGCCCTGATCAGACCAGTGCGCTGGCGCTGTTCCACTGCGGCGAGGCGCTTGCCCAGCAGGGGCTTCCGGCCACGCAGTACGTGGCGGAACGTGCGGTGGCGAGTGAGCAGTACTGGAACGACGGCGACAGGGACAGCGACTACGAGAACTACGCGACCTGCGTTGCGCACCGCATCGACGACAAGCCGATCACCGGAGGTCAGGTCAGCAGCCCCAACCGCCCGCACGCACCCATGGCCGTGACGATGAGCCTGCACGGCCAGAGCATCTGGGGCAACGCGCCGGTCGGGACGTGCGTACAGACCAAGCAGAGTCTTGCCCTGTCCGCAGCGAAGGTGCCGATCGTGCGCTGCGAAGCAACCCATTGGGCGGAGGTCCTGGGCTACCCAGTGCTCTACGCCGCCGGTGGTAAATGGCCGGGCGACAAGGTGGTGTACGCCGCGGCCGCAGCCAAATGCAAGACGGTCTTCAACCAGCGGAAGGCGCCGCGCGGCTACACCTACCGGGTCGGCTGGCCTGGGAAGGCGTGGTGGGACGACCCGAAACAGGTCATCTACGCCTACTGCCTGCTGCATCAGGTCGACGACAACACCTTCAAGGGCAAGCCGTGAGCCCGCTGTTGAGCACGGGCGACCGGGTCAGCGACACGCTCGTGATCGACCGGCTGCTCGGCGAAGGCGCGTTCGCCGAGGTGCATCGGGTCCGGCACGAGTTCCTCGGCTGGCAGGCCATGAAACTGTTCAAGCGCGTCGCGGCGCTGTCGGAGACCCGCAAGATGCTCGAGGAGGCCCGGCTGCTGTCCACGCTGGGCCATCCGAACATCGTCCGCCTGTTCGACGCGAGCACCGTACGGACCCCGGAAGGCGTTCGCGGCTTCTTCACCATGGAGTACGTCGCGGGCGGCAGCCTGGAGGTGCTCGCCCAGGCGCACAGCTCAACGGTGCCGGTCGACCTGGTGGCGGAGGTGATCGAGCAGATCGCGAGCGGCCTCGCCGTTGCGCACCGGCAGAACCCGCCGATCCTGCACCGCGACATCACGCTCGCGAACGTCCTGGTCGGATACGACGAGACCGGCATGCGCGTACGGTTGAGCGACTTCGGCCTGGCCAAGCGGGCCGACCCGTTCACGTTGCTGGCCAGCGCCCAGGGCACGTACGCGTTCATGGCTCCGGAGGTAATGCGCCGGCAGGGCTACTCGTGCGCCGGCGACGTCTACTCCGTCGGCACGATCGCCTATCTGCTGCTCACCGGCAGGCTCCCCTACGACGCGCGCGGTGCGATCTCGTCGTACTCAGCTGCCCGGTTCAGCCGACCTCCGCTCGCGCCGAGCAGCTACAACGACGACGTCGACGCGGACCTGGACGAGATCATCCTCGGCACCCTCGTGGTCGAGGCGGCCGACCGCACGCCGTCCGCCGTAGCTCTCGTCGACGCGCTGCGGAGACGACGACTCGGTGGCATCGCGACATCGCGACGACCGGAGAGTGAACCACCGACCCAGAAGGCACTGCAACTGGCTGACGAGGCGCTTGCGCTGGCTCTGCAGCCGGGCAGGCTGGACCGGGCGGCGGACCTGATGGAGGAGGCGGTCAACCTGTCCCCGCACTTGCGAGAGCTCTACCTCGGCAAGCTGACCCTCTGGCGGCGAGGGGTGACGATGTGAGCCGGCTAGGTGAGAACCTGCGGCAACGCCGCCAGCACCGCGCCTTCCGGATCGCTGAGCCCCGGTGGAGCGAGGAGCAGAGCGCCGAACTGGACGGCTTGCTGGTGGCTCTGACCGCACCGGAGGCAACCGGTGGTTCTGCCGACGAAACCGTTGCGGATAAGGCTTTGGCGGAGGCGGCCACCAATCTGTGGCGGGCGCAACGCAAGCTGTCCGGTGGCGAGTCGAGCACCCAGAACCGGCAGGCCGGGCGCTATCTGCGGACCTGCCGCGAAGCGCTGACGGAGGCCGGGCTCCTGGTCCAGGACCACGATGGCGACATCTTTCATCCGGGCCGGTCGGTCGAGGTCCTGGTGTACGAGGACGACCCGTCGCTGACCGTCGAGACCGTGCTCGAGACCGTCCGTCCATCGATCTACTACCGCGACCGGCGGATCCAGATGGGTCAGGTCATCGTCGGTCAGCCACCCGCGACGGCGACCTGATGCCGGCGCTTCCGTCCACCCGTTCTGATCAACCGTAGGGGCAACCATGCGTGACACCATCGACTTCGGCATCGACCTCGGCACCACGAACAGCGCGATCGCGGTCGCCAACGACGGCGCCGTGACCGTGATCAAGAACGGCGAGAACGCAGACACCACTCCGTCCGCGGTCTGGTTGCCCAGGGCCGGGATGATCGAGGTCGGCCGCCGCGCCCGCGATCGGATGGAGAACGATCCCGACAACGCCACCGCGGAATTCAAACTGGAGATGGGTCTGGCCGACGCCGGCCGGCATTTCGCCAAGGCCGACGTCACGCTCAGCCCGCAGCAACTGTCGGCCGAAGTACTCAAGTCATTGCGCGCCGATGCCGCGGGCAAGTATAAGAACGAGCCGGCTCCCCGCGCGGCCGTCATCACGGTTCCGGCTGCCTTCTCGCTCAATCAGAACAAGGCCACGAGTGCGGCCGCGGCGCTGGCCGGGTTCAGTCCCGCCTGCCCGCTCGTCCAGGAGCCGACGGCGGCCGCCTTCGCGTATGGGTTCCACAACGCCGATGAGCGCGCGTACTGGCTGGTGTTCGACTTCGGTGGTGGCACGTTCGACGCCGCTGTGGTGAGCAAGCGCGATGGTGATCTCCGGGTTTTGAACCACGCCGGCGATTCCTACCTCGGCGGCAAGCTGATCGACTGGGCTCTGGTCGAGCGAGTGCTCGCACCGGCGGCGGCCCGCGAGCTCGGTCTGACCGACTTCCGCCGCAACAACCAGACCTGGCGCAATGCCTTCGCGAAGCTCAAGCGCGCGGCCGAAGACGCGAAGATCGAGCTGTCCCGCAAGGATTCCGTCAACATGATGGCGGAGCTCGCGCTCGGAGACGGCGACACCGACGCCTTCGAGTTCACCCTGCGCCGCGACCAGGTGGACGAGTTGGCCGAGCCGTACTACGTGCGCGCGATCAACCTGTGCCGGACTGCGTTGACCGACAGTGGTCTCGGGCCCGCGGACATCGACAAGTTGCTCCTCGTCGGCGGTGTCACCCTGGCGCCGGGACTGCGTGAGCGGCTGGCCGACCCGGACAAGGGTCTAGGCATCGAGCTCGATGTCAGCCTTGACCCGACCACGGTGGTCGCCTGCGGCGCGGCCATCTTCGCCAGCACAGTCCGGCAGCCCGATCCGCCGTCGTTCCGGCCGGCCGCCGGCGAGTTCAGCGTCAAGCTCGCCTACGAGCCCGCTGTCACGATCACCACCCCACCCGTCGCGGGTCGCCTGCACAGCGCCGAGCCGGTGGACTGGACCGGGTTCTCCGTCGTGCTGAGCAACCCGACCGGGAAGCCTCCGTTCCGGACCGCCCGGATCGCGCTGAACCGGGCAGGCGCCTTCGCCACCGAGGTGGACGTGGACCAGCACAAGACCTCGCACTTCGTGATCGAGCTGTTCGACGCCGAAGGCACGCCGCGGAAGCTGACCCCGAACACGTTGTCGATCACTCATCGCGACGTCGAGTTCGGGGGCGCGCGGCTGACCCACTCGCTCGGCATCGAGTTGGCGGACCGTGCCTTCTCGCCGTTACTGCGCAAGGGTGCCGGGGTGCCGACGCAGGTGCGGGAGGTGTTCAGGACCTCGGGCACCCTGCGCCGTGCCGACGCGGACGCGGTGATCCGGATCCCGGTCGTCCAGGGCGAACGGCTTCGCGCTGATCGCAACCGCTCGGTGGGCACGCTTGAGATCCGCCCGGGCGACGTCCGGATCGACCTGCCGGCCGGCAGCGAGATCGAGGTGACCTTCGAGATCGACTCGTCCAACCTGGTCACCGTGGTCGCCGACGTACCGCTGATCCCAGGCAGACAGTTCGAGGCCGAGATCGATCTCGACAACGTCCGGGCACCCAGTCCGGCCGTCCTGGCGGAGATTCTGAGCGACGCGGAGCGACGGCTCACCGCTGCCCGGGACGCCGCCAATGCGACCGGCTCTGCCGACGCCGAGGTCCGCCTCGCCAGGCTGGACGAGGAGCGCACGCTCACCACCGCACGCGAGCAGGTCCGCGCTGCCGGCACGGACGTCGGCGCCGCCGCGACCGCGGAGGACCGGCTCCGCGACCTGCATGCCGAGCTCGACGACATCGAGGAAGCGGCGAACCGGCCGGCGCTGGTCCGCGACCTGCAGGACTCGCTGGCGGATGCGAGCGAGCTGGTCGAACGGTCGGGTGACTCCGGAGAACGCCAGGAGCTGAGCGAGCTCAAGCTCCGCGCGCAGGAAGCGATCGACAAGCAGGACTCGATCGCGATCCGCGCCCAGTTGGACCGGGTCAGCCAGTTCCTGGTGCGGCTCGAGAGCCATCAGCCCGGCTGGGCCGTGAAGCTGTTCTACGCGCTCATCGAGCAGCAGGACATTCTGCGCCCGGCCAGCCAGGCGCAGAGCCTCATCCGCGAAGGCCACCAGGCACTGGCCGCGCGGGACGAGCGCGCCTTGACCGCGGTCAACCAGCGACTGGTCCGGCTCCTCCCGCAGGACGAGCAGGGCAAGGTGTTCGGCTTGGTCAAGCCATGAGCGTCAAGGCGGAGCCGCTGTCGGGCCTCAGGGCCGACGTGGCAGTCAGCCAGGCCGCGGCGGCGGCCCGGCGAGGTGAGCTGGATCGCGCCGCGGAGTTACTGGCGGACCTGACGACCCCGGCTGCGCTCGATCTGCTGGCGCGGGTGCACGCCCAGCGGGGGCAGTGGGAGGACGCGGACCGTTGCTGGGCCCGGCTTCAAGAGGATTCTCCGGCCGACCCTGGAGCGGCCGAGGGACGGAAGGCCATTGCCGCGATCATCGCTGGTAGTCGCCGCTCGCGTCCGTTGCTCGGGCCGGGTCGCGTCGCAGCCCTGACCGGTCTGTTCGTCGCCGCGCTGGTCGCGGCAGGAACCGTCTTTTGGTGGCCGGACAAGGATGTGCGACCAGCCGTTGCGGCGCCGACCCCCCAACCCACCAGCGCCGTCGTGTCCACCCGGCTGCAGGAGGAGACACGCCGGGCCGACGAACTGGAACGCCGCCTGGCCAAGCTCGAGGCCGATCGAAGGGCCGCGGCCGCCCGCCTCAACGCTCGCCTCGACGAGATCGCCAAGTCGGTGACGATGCCAGGCGTCACCGTCCAGCGTCAGAACGCCTCGGTGCGGGTGCTCTTCAACCGCGGCCTGTTCATCCGCGACGAGGAGCTCACCACCTCGGGCAGCGCCCTGCTCACCGAGCTGGGTCCCCGGCTCAGAGGGGCCAAGGTCACCATCGTCGGCCACTCCGTCGCTCAGCCCGGCGCCCCCGCCCACGGCGGCACCCGAACTGCCCTCGCCCGAGCCAGAGTCGTCTCCCAACACCTTGCCGCCGCGGGCGACCTCCCCCTGACCACGTTCACCCTCACCCCTGCCGACCAGTCCCGCGGTCCCTTTCCAGACGCCCCGCGCAACCGCACAGTCACCCTCCTGCTAACGCCCGCAAGCAGGTAATTCAGATAGCGCGCGGATTCCGCCCGATGAACCCGAGCAAGCGATCCTGCAGCGGTGCATCCCCGGGCACCTTGACCTCCGGCCCGAACACCTCCACCCCCGGCCCGAACGCACCCGGCGTCCGATACTGCTCCATCACCTCAGCCGGAACTGCCGAGTTGCCGGCCCACAGTCGCTCCACATCGACCGGAGCCATCGTCTCGTCCTGCCCGGTCGCGCGCGCCAGATCCCACCCGTGCAACACCAGATCGTCACTGACCACCTGATCGATGTGGCTCTCGGTCGTCATCCGCCCCGCCGGCGTATCGCACTCCGTCGCAGCCAACTCCGGATCGTCCAGCACCGCCTCCACCGCACTCCGCGCACCCTGGAACGCCGCCAGCGGATCCTCCTTCACCGACAACCCGGCATCCAACCCACGCCCGACCGGCATCAACATGTACCTGTGCATGGACACGATGTGGTCCACCACGTCCCGCGCGGTCCACTTCTCACACGGCGACCGGTTCTCCCACTGCTCCGACTCCACCGCCGCGACCTTGCGCTCAAAGGCATCCGCACGCCGCCGGTACCGCTCCGCGATCTCGCCCATCTCCGCCCCTCCCAAGCTGTCCTGCTGCTGACCTCGGTGCCGACGAGTTTTCCCCAGGCTCCCGATAATTTCGAGTACCTGGCACCCACCATCGTCCGCAGAACAGCTCGGCCACGAGATACCCACCGGGGTTCTGGTCGGCGCTGGAGCACGAGGGGTTGGTCGCGACGAGCGCGCCAACTGGTTAGCACCCGGTGGAGTGGCTACCGTCGGAGCGAGCGCAAAAGAAGGGCGGGCCGATGCGGTACATGCTGCTGCACAAGACCAACGAGAAGCTCGAGGCGGGTCAACCACCCGATCAGGCCATGCTGGCGCGGGCCGACGAGG
>JAWWOY010000127.1:0-2590 GCA_033851195.1 Kribbellaceae bacterium
ACCGCGGCGGGATGATCCCGGCGATGGTCTTCACCAACCGACTGTTCCCGCCATTCGCCATCGACCAGGCTTTCATCGAGAAGGCACAGGAATCGGCCCAGCAGGCCCCGCCGGTGGTCCGCAACACCCTGCTGGAGCGCGCCGACATCGTCAGCCGCATGCTCCACTCGCGCAGCTTCTGCGCGGCCCCCGCCGCGGTTCCGCGTCCGGTTTGACGGCTCAGCGGACAGCGGCCAGGGCGGCTGAGTCCTCGTCTCCGAAGACGTCCTCGAGCTTCTCGGGGGAGTAGTCGAGGTCGATCCCGGCCACGTCGGCGCCGACCGCGGACTCGATCGCTCCGAGCCGGCGGGTTGCCCGGTCGCCGGCGTACGTCATCAGGGCGGTCGGGTCGATCTCCGGCGGGATCTCCGGCATGTTCTCCAGCGCCCACTGGATCTGGGTGAGCGCGTGCGGGAGCAGCTCCTCCATCGTGTCGGTGACGACCTTCCAGTTGGACTCGTCGGCAGCTATGTGGCGGCGACAGGTGAAGGTGCCCCACGCCATATGCCGGCGTTCGTCGTCACCGATCCGGCGGATCAGCTCTTGCATGCCGGGCAGTACGCCGCGCGCCGTACAGAGCAGGTTCCACGCGTGGTACCCGGTGAGCGCCAGCGTGCCCTCGACCACGTGGTTGTAGGTCACCGAGGCCCGCACCTGGTTCGCCGGGGACGGGTCGTCGGCCAGCGACTTCAGCGCCACCGGCAGGGCCTCGTAGAAGATCGCCCGGTAGCCGGGGTTGTTCTCGACGTACCGGTGCAGGTCCTCGGTGACGCCGACCGCGTCCAGCCACATCCGGAAGACGGCAGTGTGCTTGGCCTCCTCGAAGCAGAACTGGGTCAGGTACATCTCGTCGCCGAACCGGCCCTCCGCGGCCATCGCCTGCAGGAACGGCTGCAGGTCCTCGGTGACGGCCTCCTCGCCGGCGATGAACTGCGCGCACAGCATCAGCGCGTTGTCCCGCTCGTTGGCGGTGAACTCCTGCCAGTCGCGAGCGTCCTGGCTGAAGTCGATCTCGCGCGGATTCCAGAACTTGCGGTTGCCCTTGTCGAACAGCCTGAGCGGTAGCGAGTCCCAGTTCAGGCCGCCGGCCCGCAATGAGGTGAAGCCCTGCCGGTGCAGCGGATTGGCCGTCGTGGTCATGCGTGCCTCCTGGAGTTGGTCGACAGGAATGGTCCGAGCACCCGGGCGACCTGGTCGGCGACCACCGAAGGCGCCGCACCCGGGTTGACGATGTGACTCAGTACGACGCGCAACGCGATGTCGACGCAGGTGTTCGCGTCATCGGCGGATACCTCCGGCCAGTGCTCGCGGACGTGCGCGTCAAGGCGTTGATGGCTCAGCTCCAGGAGTTGCTGGCCGCGGGTGGTGAGCAGTTGGCTGGCCTGATCCGAGCCGGGCGAGCCGAGCGCCGCCTTCACCAGCGGATTGTCCGACGCCAGTGTGAGGGCGCGATCCACGGCGGCTCTGAGCCCTCCGATGGGGTCGGTGTGTTCGGCGAGCGCAGCGTTGACCTGGAGCAGGAACCGCTCGGTCTCGCGGGCGGCGACCGCCTGCAGCACGCCCCACTTGTCGCCGAACTCGTTGTAGACGGTCTGCCTCGACACCCCGGTTCTGCGGCCCACCTCAGCCATCCGCAGGCCGTCGTACCCGCCGGCCACGATCGCGTCGTACGCCGCATCGAGCAGTTCGTCCCGCAATCTGCGCTTCGTCCGCTCGGTGAAGGACTCCATCCGCCTAGGGTTTACATTTGGCGTGAAAATGTCAAGGGCAGGACGTAAAGCAGAAGTTTGTCAAGGAGGACGGCCGGCTGCGGACGAGGTTGATCGTCCACAGCCGGCCGGGCCGGACCCAGGGGCCGGCCGAGGGTGCGCGTCGGCCACAGTGCACCCATGCCGGGGATCTCAGCGACAAGATCCCCGGCAGCTTCGTCAGCTCAGGGCTGAGTAGTGCGTCGCGTCGCCCTTGCGCGAGGTGCTGCGGACGCCGTCGATGCTCACCGGTACGTCGCCGGCCAGGGTGATCCGGTGCAGCCGGCGCGGCTGGTCGTCGTAGTCGGCGACGCCGTAGTGCTGGGTGGCCCGGTTGTCCCAGATCGCCAGGTCGCCCGGCTGCCATTGCCAGCGGACGGTGTTGTCCAGATTGGTCACCCGGTTCTGCAGCAACTGGAAGAGCTGGGTCGATTCCTGCGAGGTCAGCCCGACGAACCGCCGGACGAAGTGGCCGAGGATCAAGGAGCGCTCGCCGGTCTCGGGATGGACCCGAACCACCGGGTGCTCGGTCTCGAACAGCTCCGAGACGAACTGCTCGCGGTGGGTGCGGACCTTCACATCGACCCCGCCGATCCTGGTCTCGTCGATCCGCCCCGCGTAGTCGTACACGTTGCTGTGCACGGCCCACAGTCGATCGACCAGGGCCTGCAGCGGGGCCGGCAGGTTCGCGTACGCCGCGACCGTGTTCGCCCAGCTCGTCGCTCCGCCGTACGACGGCAGGGTGACGGCGCGGAGCAGGCTGATCGCCGGAACGCGGTCCACGAACGTCACGTCGGTGTGCC
>JAWWOY010000898.1:0-7610 GCA_033851195.1 Kribbellaceae bacterium
CGCTCGCGAGGGACAGGGAGGCGTCGCTGATCTCCAGCAGGGGTGGCAGGTCGGCGTGTCGGTGCCGCAGTCTCCAGAGGACCGCACGGAGCCGGCCCGCGGCCACCTGGTCCGGGTGGTCAGGCCAGAGCGTCGCGGCCGCCAGGGACCGGGCGCTGCGTCCGTGCAGGCCCAGGTAGGCGATGAGGTGCTGCGGGCCGGACGGTAGTTCCACCGCTGAGCGGGCGACGTGGTCATCCCCGCCGTCGGCAACGGTCAGGAACCAGTCGCCGAGCAGGTGAAGTTGAACATCGCTCCCCGAGGATTTCGGCACTTCCCAGGCTCCTCCTCACGAAGTCGCCCGGTGCGCGCACTACACACTTTCCCCAGGCGACGAGACACGCAGATCGCCTCCGCTGTGTGTGACGGTCGCCGCACCGCGGCCGCCGTCTCTTCGACGATTGGCCACGAACGACTTGATGTCAACCATTCAGCCCGCCGTCACTGGACACTAGTGCGAGCCAGGAAACCCTCGAGCCACGCCCTCACCTGGCCGTAGACCTCTTCCGGCGTGGCAGCCATCACGGTGGTCTCCTCGTCGGTGTCGAGGTCGGCCCGCATGGTTATGCGTGCCCTGAAGTCGGGAGACTCCGGCGTGTTACGCCAGACCCGGATCACCAGGGCCGCGGCAATGCCGTGAGCAGCCGCGGGATTCGCCGTCTCGTTCATTCAACACGTCCACAGTGCGGAAACCGAGCGGGCCGCGATGCCCACGCGGTGAAGCAACGATTCAAGCGTTGGAAGGTCACGAGAGCAAGGCTGACAACGCGGTGACAACGCCGTGGCAACGCGGTGAGTACGCGGTCGGGGTTCGACTTGCTACGGCAACCCGAAATGAGGAGGGGGGTGAATCATGAACGACAAGCTGACGAGCGTCGAGCTCGGCCTGGAAGAGGTCCAGATCCTCCCTGAGCGGGAGGCACTGGGCACTTACAACTGGGCGAACGTCTGGGCGAACAACGCCGGGCTCGCGCTGAACGCGGCGAGCTTCCATTCCACAGCCACTGCTGTGGCAGTGCAGGCGATCAACGTCAACCAGTACTAGTGGATCGACCTCAACCGAGCGTGGGCGGCGGCGCCGTACAAAACGAGCCGTCCACACTCCCCAGGAGAGGACGGGATCTCGATGACAGATCTCCAGAAGATCGCCCGAACAGACGTCGCGAACCAGTCGGTCGACCTGCTGCCCGCGCGAGAAGCACTGGCGCTGGTGAACTTCACCAACATCACGGCCGTGAATCTCGCGATCGCGGTGAATGCGGGATCGTTCGGAGCAACCGCAGCCGCAGCTGCGGTGCAGGGTGTAGGTGTGCACCAGTACTAGCAACGCAGGCGGGCGTACGCGCGGGAGGCTGCCGGCCCCCCGCGCGTCTCGGAGGTCAGCACGGTGGCAATGAACGACACGATCGAGGCGGTCGGCGCGGGGCCTGATCTTGGCGGGCCCAGGCCCGCTCGTGCGGCCGGACTAAAACTGCTGGGCCGGTACGAGGGGTCGGGATATCGCGACGAGCGCTATCTGGTCGAGCGTGCCGACCGGCAGATGGTGTTGCTCACCAAGCTGCTCTACCTGATCGTCCACTACGCCGACGGGCGAACAGCCATCGAACTACTGGCGGACAGGGTCAGTCGTGCCTACGGCCAGCGACTGGATCCCGACGACCTGGTCCGTCTCATCGACGAAAAGCTCGGACCGGCCGGTGTGGTCGGATTGCGGACGGGTGCGCCGATCGGTCGGCGACGGGCGGACCCGTTGCTCGCATTGAGCGTGCGGGGTGTCCTGTTGCCCAGCTCCGTCGTGCGGCCGCTCGGACGCCTGTTCGCGCCGATGTTCCATCGACCCGTCATCCTCGGCACGCTGGCGGCGCTGGTCACCCTCGACTGGTGGCTGATCACCCACCGTGCCGTCTCCGATCTGTTTGTGGCGCTGATCGACCCTGTCGGTGTGCTGGCCGTCCTCAGTCTGTTGCTGGCGGCAACCTTGTTCCATGAGCTGGGGCACGCCGCTGGCTGTACGTATGGCGGTGCCAGGCCGGGGCGGATCGGGATGGGGATCTACTTGTGGATCCCGGCCTTCTACACGAACGTCACGGATGCCTACCGGCTCAACAGAGCCGGACGGTTGCGCACTGACCTCGGCGGTGTGTACTTCAACGCGGTGTTCGCCGTGGCCGCCGCGACGGCGTACCTGTGGACCGGATGGTCGCCGCTACTAGCGGTGGTCGTGCTCTCGCACTTGGAGATCGTTCAGCAACTGCTCCCCGTGGTCCGGTTCGACGGCTACTACATCCTGGGAGATCTCGCCGGTGTGCCGAATCTGTTCGGGCACGTCCGCCCGATCCTCTGGAGCCTGCTCCCCCGCCACCGCAAGGACCCCCGCGTGGCGCAGCTGCGGATGCGGACCCGCGTGGTCGTCACGGCCTGGGTGCTGGTGACCGTCCCCGTGTTGACCGTCGGCCTCGGCGCGCTGACACTGAATGTGCCGGGCTACCTCGGCGACTTCTGGCATCGGTCCGGTCAGCTGTGGACGCAGGCCCGTGCCCTCGCCGCCGCCGGACACCTCGGCGCTGCAGCGCTATCGGTGCTGTCCTGGCTGGCGATCACCGCTCCGGTTGTCGGGATCGGGATCGTGCTGGGCAGAACCCTGCTCCATCTCGCCCGGGCGCTGCGGGCACGGCAGACGGCGATGCACGCCGGATCACCAGACGGGCACCAGGAGGAACCGATGACCGCGAATCTCGCCGCGGAACGTGAGACCGGCGCCAAGGAGGTCGGCCCGGCAGTCGCCGAGCGGGTTCCGCCCGGCGCCCCGTTGTTCACCGAGCAGACCATGCTCCGGCCGCGCCAGCCGCAGCCGCGGCATGGTTGGCGCCGCAGCCTGTGCGTCGCGACGAACGGCCGGATCAACGTAGGCCCCAGCGCGGCCGAGCAGCGCGAGCAGGAACGAGTGTCCCGCGTCCAGACAGCCGTCCGTGGCCCCCGCCGGGTGGTCGTACTCAGCCGCAAGGGCGGCGCCGGCAAGACCACCACGACGCTGATGCTCGGTCATACCTTCGCCGTGCACCGTGGCGACCGTGTCGTCGCCCTGGACGCCAACCCCGACGCGGGATCCCTGATCTACCGGGTCCGGCGAGAATCGCCGGAGACGGTGACCAGCTTGCTGGGCGAGCGTGAGCTCGTCACCCGGTACGCCGACATGCGCCGCTACACCTCACAGGCCCCGAGCGGACTGGAGGTGCTCGCGTCCGACGACGACCCCCGCATCACCGAGGCGCTCGCCGACCGCGACTACCGCGAAGCGATCGGCCTGGTCGAACAGCATTACAACCTGATCCTGATCGACACCGGAACGGGCATCCTGGACAGCGCCGTCCAGGGCATCCTCAGGGAGGCCGACCAGCTCGTGGTGGTGATGCCGCCCGCGCTCGACGGTGCCCGCGTCGCCGCGGCCACGCTCGACTGGCTCGATCAGCACGGCCACCCGGATCTCGTCGAGAGCGCGGTCGCGGTCATCAACAAGACCCGGGGTAAGCCTCGCTGGCTCCAACTGGACGAGATCGAGAAGCACTTCACCACCCGCTGTGCCGGCACCGTCCGGATCCCGTGGGACCCCGTCCTGGACGCCGGCGCCCGGGCGGATCTCGACGAGCTGCGTCCCGCCACTCGCGATGCCTACCTGGAGCTGGCCGAGACCGTCGCTTCCGGATTCTGCGCGGACCGCTGGAGGACACCATGACCATCCGGCCGCGGCAACT
The DNA here is from genome assembly GCA_033851195.1 of Kribbellaceae bacterium. GTDB lineage: Bacteria > Actinomycetota > Actinomycetes > Propionibacteriales > Kribbellaceae > Kribbella. The sequence goes on from JAWWOY010000898.1 coordinate 3,792, forward strand.
CGATGTTCATGCGACGACCCTGATAGCCGCGTCGCTGCTGCTCGGTGCCGCCGGCAGCGGTCTCACCGCGCTCACGCCGTACCGGAAGGGACACGATTTCGATCTCGTCGCCTCCGCCCACCCGGCGACTCCCCGGACATCCGACACCGACACCACCGCCGTGTTCGTCCGGGCACGCGCTGAGGAGGTCAAGGCTGATGCCTCGGCAATTGCCTCCGCCAAGTGCGACTCGTGCAGCGGCAGAGCCACCGCATTGCAGGTGATCTACCTCGACAGGGCACGGATCGCGACGACCGACAACACGGCAACCGCGTGGTCGAGCTGCCGTGACTGTGAAGCGACCAGCACCTCCGTGCAAGTGGTGGTGATGCGGCCGGACACCGACCTGACGACCCGGAATCGCGCGCTGGCGGTCAACACATCCTGCAAGGGTTGTGCCGCTACGGCAGTCGCGGTTCAGCTCGTCGTCGTCACCAAAGACCGCCGCACGCTCTCCTCCCAGGCCCGTGACCAACTCAAGGCGCTCGCGAGTCAGGTCGGGGCCGAGGTACGGCGCACGGCGCTCGCCGAGGGGCCGCGCGCTGCCATAGCCAAGAGTCAGGCCAGCGTCCCGGGCGTCGACGAGCTCATCAGCGCCGAACTCCGCCCGCTTAGCGTGCAACGGCACCTCGACGTCCACGTCGGATGATGGCCGCGATGACCTGCCGGCAACTACCGTAGGGCAGGTGCGAGTAGCTACCTGGAACGTGAACTCGGTGAAGCAACGGATGCCGCGGCTGCTTGGCTGGCTGGATGAACGGCAGCCCGACGTCGTCTGCCTGCAGGAGACCAAACTGGCCGACGAGGCTTTCACGACCCTGCTCGGCGAGGAGCTCGCCGGTCGTGGGTATGAGACCGCCCTGTACGGCGAGGTGCAGTGGAACGGCGTGGCGATCCTCTCCAAGGTGGGTCTGGAGGATGTCGTGACGGGCGTCGCCGACGCGCCGGGTTTCCCGAACCCGGAGGCCAGGGCCGTCGCTGCGACCTGCGGCGGCATCCGGGTGCACTCGCTGTACGTGCCGAACGGGCGGATCCCGGATTCGGACCACTACCACTACAAACTGGCTTGGCTGGCGGCTCTCAGGGAGGTCGTCGCCAAGGGTCCGGCCGAGGCAATCGTCTGCGGGGACATGAACATCGCACCAGCCGACGCGGACGTCTTCGATCCAGCCGCCTATATCGGCCAGACCCACGTGACGCCCTTGGAGCGCCAAGCGTTGACCGACCTGCTGGCGACCGGCCTGCACGACGTGGTCCGGGACCGGTGGCCGAACGAGCGGGTGTTCAGCTACTGGGACTACCGGGCCGGTATGTTCCACCAGGATCTGGGGATGCGGATCGACCTGATGCTGGCGACCGATCCGGTTGCCGAGCGGGTCCGTGCGGCATGGGTGGACCGGAAGGCGCGCAAAGGCACCGGGCCGAGCGACCATGCCCCGGTGATCATCGATCTGGACGACGCGCCGGACGGGGACATCGGGCCGGTGGTGCCGCCGCCGTCCGCCCCAAGGGGGAGGAAGCGCCCCACCAAGCTGCCCCAGTCGCGGTAGCGCCAGATGCGCGATCGAGTCCGCCGGGCGACCGCTGTGGTCGCGATCACGGCAGCCATCATTGTTGTCGTCGCCTGCACGGACAACTCCTTGTCGAGCAAGGATCAACCCGCGCCGATCGCCTGGACCAAGGTCGAGTTGCCCGCGGGCGACGAGCCCGTCGTACTGGCCGGGCAGCGCACCGAGCTGCTGATCGGCCTACGGCATCGCGGCGCCAAAGTCGTGCCCAGGTTGCTGATCCAGACCGCGGACGGTCGTCAGTCGACGGTGAAGATCGAGCCGAAGAGTCCGTACGCGTTCGAGGCGGTCTGGCAGTCGGTCGCCACCGACGGGACCAGGATCCTTGCCATCGGCGGCGCAGCGGGCGGCGCTCACTCCAACACCCGCTGGACCGTCTGGTCCGGCACGTCCGCCGGGGTGACCGAGCACCCGCAAGAGTTCAACACCTTCGGTGGCCAGGCCGCGGGCGCGCTCTACTCGGCGGCCGTCACACCTGCAGGTGGAGCGTTGCTCGGCTCCTGGGCGAGCCCTACCTCAGGGCTGGATGCCGCGGTCTGGTTGCCGAAAGGGGATACCTGGAACCGCCAGAACTCCGCGAGGACGGCGTTGCAGAGCACTCCTTCGCTGCTGGTCGGACCGAGCTTCGGGACCGTCCAGGGCGCCGGGATCGTGCTCGTCGGCTCCCAGGTCCGGATCGCCCCCAACGTCGTCCAGCAGGAGGCCGCGGTCTGGCGATCCAGGACGCTCAACCAGGGGTGGAGCCGGGTCGCGCTGCCCGAGCCGGGCAATCGCAGCCAGGGCGTGACCGCCAGTTGCACGCCGGCGAACTGCGTTGTTTCCGGGTCCGCCGACGGCAAGTTGGCGATGTGGCAACTCGACGGGTCGAAGGCGACCAGGCTGCAAGGCATCCCGTCCGTGCCACTCGGGGACAAGGACAGGCTGCCGCCTCCGATCGACAACAACGGTCATCTCATCCAGGTGGTCGCCGACTCGGGCAAGGTGAAGGTGATCAGCGGCCGCGGCAATGACTGGATCTCCCATGTTGCGACCGGAGCGACCGGAACGGTCACTGCTGCGGCCCTGGTCGGTGACTCCCTCTACCTGCTCGCCGGCCCAGCGGACGGCCCGGCGACACTGTGGCGCACGGACGTCAACGCTGTGCGCTGAGGAGACCTCGGACGTAGGCGGCCTGGCCGACGTGCTGAAGGTCGTCGGAGATGACGCTGATCAGGCGCACCCCCAGCGTCACCGGCGGATTCCAGCGCCGGTCGACGATCCGGTCGAGGTCCTCGTCGGTAACACCCTTCAGGTAGTCGGCGGTCCGGGCGTGGACGGCGTCGTAGTACCCGATCAGCAGGTCTGCGGCGACTCGAATGGCCGCCACCTCATCGGCGCTGTGCCCGTAGCCCGTGTCAGCCGGGTCGAACGGCAGGCCGAGCCGCTCGTGCCAGCCGTCCGTCAGATAGGTCTGCTCGTATCCGCCCGCGGCCGCCAGGTGGTCGTCCTGGATCCGGGTCAGGTGCCACACCAGCCAGGCGATCGAGTTGCCGGCATCGAGCGGCCGGGTGCTCAGCTCGTCCGGGGTCAGCCCTTCGACGGCACTGTGGACTTCTTCGGAGATCCGGCCGAACGCATCGGCCAGCAGTTCGCTCGAGTTCATCCCGATTCCCTTCCGCACGCGGACCCAGCCCAGGGTAGTCGCCCGCGTCGACAGTTCGTGGACGCGACGGGTAAGCGTCTTCCGTCGCGCATTAGTGTGTTGATGGCTCAACCAATCTGCGATCGGAGAGGGAGTACCCCGTGGAATACCGCACTCTCGGTGCCAGCGGCGCCATCGTGTCCAACCTGGCGCTCGGCACCATGACGTTCGGCAACGAAACCCCCGAGGACCTTGCGCACGAACAGCTCGACCGCTTCTTCGAAGTGGGCGGCACGCTCGTCGACACTGCTGACGTCTACTCGGCCGGCGTGTCGGAGGAGATCGTCGGCCGGTGGCTCGGTAAGCGCTCCGGCGCCGCGCGCGACAACGTCGTACTGGCGACGAAGGGCCGGTTCCCGACCGGCGACGGGCCGAACGACGTGGGCACGTCGCGCCGGCACCTGCGCCGCGCGCTGGAGGCCTCGCTGACCAGGCTCGGCGTCGACCACATCGACCTCTACCAGTTGCACGCGTGGGACCCGGTCACCCCGCTCGAGGAGACGCTCAGCTTCCTCGAGGACGCCGTCCGTA
>JAWWOY010000143.1:0-5348 GCA_033851195.1 Kribbellaceae bacterium
CACATCACGCTCCGGCGATACCTGCAGCAGCGAATGAGTAGCCGGCAACGAACCAGCATGGGCGTCAGTAGTTGCTGCTAGCAATGGTGACGAGAACTCCTGGCCACGGGAGGGCAACTGCAGGGCACGCCAGTCGCCGTCGCTTGTCGTGAGGGCGTAGCGGAACTCGTGCGTCCAGTGCTGCAACTGGAACGACGAACCGTCCGGCGTGGCCCGGCGCGGCGGATCGATCCAGAGCCCCGACGGCCAGCCGGTGCAGGACCGCAGCAAAGAGGCATGCAGCGCGCCGGTCGCATCCACCGCGAAGCCGGGCAGCCCATAGGTGAGCAGCGCAACCGTGGCGTCGGTGAAGTCCTCCACCACCCCGTCGCCGTGCACAGTCGCAGTCACGCGAGCATCGGCCAGATCTGCCAGGGCGGTCTGAACAGCCGCATCAGAGGGCAACACAAGCGCCGAGATCGCCCGCACATCGCGCACATCGGCATTCGGCTGCCACACCTCGGCCAATGCGGTCCGCGCCGGGACGAACACCGGACCATCGCCCGGAAGAGCACCGAACTCCTCGACCAGCGAGTCGGTCAGAGCACTCGAGCCGACCAGGATGCGCAAGTCGGGCAGGTTCGAGTCCACCTTGAGGAACCCGTACCGCGAACCACCCGCCAGCGAGGTGGTCGCCGTGACCCCCACCCGCGCGAGCGCGACCACCAGGTCCCGGACATCAGCAGGCTCGGAGCCGTCCGGTACGACGATCTCCGCCACCGCGAGCGGACGCGTGCCGACCTCGTTGCCGGCAGCATCCACCAGGTCGATCCGGGCGGTCGCGCCGAGCCCGAACCAGGTGTTGGCGGGGTTGTCCAGCGTCCAAGGCGCCTGCTCGCTGTCCACGTCGATCAGCCCGAACCCACGGCCGACCACGGCACCGGCGACCTCGCTCAGCGGCAACGCCCCGGGCACGTCGGCAGGGAACTTGACCCGCACCAGCCGGTCGGACTGTGAGTGATCCAGGATCCGGGTGGTGAAGTCGATCCGGTCCACGCCCGCATAGGCGGTGATCACCGACTCGTAGGCGATCCCGTCCACCTCACCGCGGCTGACCACCCGGCTGCCGAGCGGGCTGGCCTGGGTGAACACCTTGGCCGGCGCTGACGTCGACCCGACCACCGGGCCGGACGGAAGCAGGTGCCACGGGCCTTCACCGAACCGCGGGTGGTCCGGGTACTCCTCGTAGACCCGCAGTTCGTTGCCGAGTCCCTTCAGCACCTGCCGGCCGGACCGCTTGTCCACGATCCCGCTGACGGCACCACCCCGGGACGGGTCGACCGTGACGCTGAAGAACTCGTTCTCCACCGAATCCGAGGAGTCAGCCGGCCCCCAGCCACCCGCCGTACCGGCGACCAACCTGTAGGTCCGCCACCCCAACGACGGCACATCCTTCGCCAGGAAGGTCACGGTCTCACCCTCAACAACGGCGGGCACCTCTTCCCCCTCCGCATCCAAAACCCTTACGTCCGAAGAACCTTGCGCTATAGCCCCAGGTTCTTCGGACGCAAGGGAGACGGTGACGAGGTCGGTGCGGGAGAAGGAGAGGGTGTTGGTGACGACGACGGGGGTGCCGGGGGTGCCGTCGCCGGTGGTGTCGATCCGGGCGGCGAAGGCCTTCAGAGCAGCGGAGCGGGCGGCGGCTGAGAGGTCGTGGGCCTCGCGCCAGCCGCTGACCAGGTCGATGTAGACCTGATCGGACTCCGAGCCGGTGATCGCGTCGTGGTGCGCGCCGAAGGCGAGTTGCCGCCACACCTTGTCCAGCGCGGCCTCGGCGAACGTCCCCAGGCCGAGGAGGTCGGCGAAGGTGCCGAGCTTCTCGGCGTCGACCGCGGCCACCTCGGCGGCGCGCTGAGCCTGCTTGGTGTCGATGTACGACACGTCCTTGCCGGTGTAGATGGGGTTCATGTCGCGCGACTGCGGCGACGGTTTGCGTCCCTCGGCGTCCAGCTCTCCGCGCACCCGGTCCATGAAGTGCTTGGTGGTGCCACAGACGAACTTCGGCCACGCATACCGCGCCGCCCAGTCGTGGTGCACCGCGGTGATCCAGTTGTTCGGCGGGGTGTAGTCGCCACCGACCGGCAGCAACGTGTTCTTGGTCGCCGCCACCGTCTTCAGCGTGGCGAACAGCTGGTACGCCGTCTCGCCGGCCGCCTCGACGCTGGGGGCGTTCTGCAGCGCCCAGCCCGGGCCGTAGTGGTCAGGCATGTAGTGAGTCAGTACGCCGTCACCACTCGGGCTGATCCACTCGAACTCGCTGGCGAACTGCATCACCGTCGCAGTGCCGGCCTTCGGGTCGGACCAGGTCTGCCGCAGCGGCCCCCACTGGTGGAACGGCCCACGGGCCCAGGCACTACCGGTCAGCCCGGCCTTGGCCAGGTAGCCGGGGAACTGCGGGTCATGCCCGAACACGTCCAGCTGCCAGGCGTTCTGCGGATCGCCGCCGAGGATGTCCCGCTGGTAGCCGACGCCGTACACGATATTGCGGATGGTGGTCTCGGCGCCGGTCAGGTTGGTGTTCGGCTCGTTGTAGGTGCCGCCGATGATCTCCACCCGGCCCTCGGCGATCAGCCGGCGCAGCACCGCACGGTTCTCAGGGAAGGTGTCGAAGTACGGCTTGAGGTAGTCCAGCTCCGCCAGCACGAAGCAGTACGCCGGATCGCGCAGCGCGAGCTTCAGGTGCGCATCGACCAGCGAGAAGGCGTTGTGCGTGTAGACCGGCCGGGTAGTCCCGTCCGGCCCCTGCAGATCCCAGCTAGTCGTGTAGGCCGCCTGCGTGTTCCACCAGACCGGGTCGTAGTGGAAGTGCGACACCATCACCATCGTCCAGCCGGGCTCGGCCACCACGACCGGCCCGCTGTCCGCCGCCAGCTCCCGGTCCCCGCTCAACACGGTCACCGTGGCGTCCACCGAAGTCCCGTACGCCGGGCTCAGGTCCGCGGCCAGGTCCAGCGGTACCTCGACTGTGGTGGACCCGTCACCCGCGGCGAGTTCCGCCGTACCGGAGACGCCGACGCCCGCTACCCGGACGGTCAGGGGGCCGTCGGACGCGGTCCGGTCGAGCTCGACCCGCAGGATCTGGCGCGGGTTGTCGTCGGTGCCGACGAAGATTTCTGGTGAGGAGACGCGGGTGATCTGCAGAGTCACGGTGGTTGAGCCCCGTCGAGAGTGGTCGAGTCGAGAGACAACGTTATCTGTAACTGGGCCAGACAGCGAGAGGCCAGGCCCGGTGATTCCGACCCGCTCACGCGGGGTCGTGCGCGATTTCCAGTGCGGATTGTGTTTGACAACACATGACAACGATGGCCCTGGTTGACCGTTGAAGGGCTTCTCGAAGGACCGGCACTCGCTGTCCGTGACGATGGCCGGCGGCCTGATCCTCCGTTTCGGCTGGCGAGGCGGGGGCCGGCCGGGAGAGGGTGTACCGATGAGCGACCAACTGGACCGCGACGCTGCCGGCGCCTTGATCGTCGGCTTCACCGGGACCACCGCCCCCGACGAACTGCGGCGGGCCGTCGCCGCCGGCCTCGGCGCGGTCATCCTGTTCACCCGCAACGTCACCGATGCCGAGCAGGTCGCCGCACTCACCGCGGCCCTGCGGGCAGAACGCCCCGACCTGCTGATCGGGATCGACCACGAGGGTGGCGAGTTCAGTCACCTGGCTCCGGCGAACCCCTGGCCGCTCGCCTCGCCGCGGTCGCTCGGCGAGCTGGGCGATGTCGACCTGACCCGGGCGTCGGCGCGGGACGCCGCGGCGACGCTGGCCGCCCTCGGCATCGATGTGATGTTCGCACCCTCGGTCGACGTGAACAGCAACCCGGCCAACCCGGTGATCTCGACCCGCTCGTTCGGCACCACCGCGGACGTGGTCTGCCGGCACGGCGTGGCCTTCGTCGAAGGCGTGCACGAGGCCGGCATCGCCGCCTGTCCGAAGCATTTCCCGGGTCATGGTGACGTCGCGGTGGACTCGCATCTGGCTCTGCCGCGGGTGGATCGGTCGGTCGACGAGGTCCGGGCGGTCGAGCTGGCGCCGTTCGCCGCGACGATCGCCGCGGGTGCCGACCTGGTGATGAGCGCGCACATCGTCTTCTCCGGGTACGACGACGCGCCCGCCACGCTGTCTCACCGGGTTCTCACCGGCCTCCTCAGGGAGGAGCTCGGCTTCACCGGGGTGATCACCACCGACGCGCTGGAGATGCAGGCGATCACCGCGATGATGCCGATCGAGGACGCGGCCGTCGCCTCCATCCGAGCCGGTGCGGACCTGGCCATGATCGCGATCGGCGAGGCGGATCCCCGGGCGCTGACTGCCCGGCTGGTCGATGCCGTCGGCGACGGAACGCTCGACGCCGCCCGGCTGGCCGATGCCGCCGCTCGGGTCCGGGAACTGGCGACCTCGCTGGCGGGCCGCTCGCGCCAACCCGGGCTCGATGGTGCGCCCATCCGTGAGGTGGCCGCCCGGACCGTGGCCGGTCAGGACTTCCCCGCGCTGGGTGGTTCGCCGTACGTGGTGGATCTGACTCAGGGGCTGCACCCGGCCTGGAATCCATACTTCAGCGGCCTGCCCGAGATCTTCGCGCGCATCGCTCCTGGCTCGGCCGGGGTCGTCCTCCGGGGCGAGGACACCGCTGCCCTGTCGGAGGCCCAGGCCGAGGCCATCGGGCGACCGCTCGTCGTCGCCATCCAGGACGCCGTCCGTACGCCGTGGATGCGGGAGGCGTTGCAGCGGCTGATGGAGAGTCACGAGGGCGAGGTCTTCGTGCTCTGCACCGGCATCCCGGAGGACCGGGCGATCGTGCCTGCTGCTGTCCCCGCAGCAGTGACAGCCGGGCGCAACCTCGTCGTCCTGGAGGCAGTCGCTACTGCGCTCACCCATGAGCTTGAGTGACCTTGAATGACATCGCAAGGGCCCCGGCGGCACGGCTGCCGGGGCCCTTGCTTACCTTCGATGCCGGAGGTCGATTCGATCGGGGTTGGGGGTGCGGCGGGCTAGAAGGCGCCGACGACCTTGAAGTGCTTGTTGACGAAGATGTGGTGCGGCCATTTGACGCCGACGTTGTGGGCCTCGTACTCGCCGTCGCTCAGCTTCACAACACGGTCGATGATGCCTTCCGGGTAGGCGGCCAGCGCGGCTACGGTCGCCTTGTTCGCTGTCGTTCCGCTGACGATCGTCCCCGATCCCTCAACGTAGTTCGCCGGGATGTGACCGACCCGAGACGATTCCACGATGACTTGCGTGGCCGCGATGGTCGATCCGCTGGTCGTCCCGAGTACGGTGGTCGTCCCGAGTACGAGGATGCGTTCGCCTG
>JAWWOY010000915.1:0-2785 GCA_033851195.1 Kribbellaceae bacterium
CCCTGGCCCTCGTAGAGCGGAGCCAGCTGCTCCTGGATTGCTTCCCGTGACGGCGTCACCAGGACCTTGCGGCGGTCGCTCGGGTCGGCACGGCGGGTGATCAGGCCGAGGCCTTCCAGCCGGTCGATCACGCCGGTCACCGTCCCCGATGTCAGGCCGGTGTGTTCTGCCAGCTGCCGGGGCGTCAGCGGTCCGTAGGACTGCAGCAGCGTCATGAACTGGGAATCGCTCGCGCCCAGCCCGATCTTCGCCGAGACGGCGTGATTGAACAGCACCACGTCGGCGATGAAGCGGATCATCCGCTGCTGTAGCTCGGCGCTCAGCTCTTCCCTGTTGCTCACGGCAGGCCACCTCCGAATAACGCCGCGCGAATACGGGCTTGATTTTACCTCGGATCTCCAAGATACTCGGATCTCCAAGATACTTGAGAAGCCGAGATAACTTGCGGAATTGATCCTAGAGGAGGAGTCAGATGAAGGTGCTCGTGATCGGCGGGGGAACTGGCGGGCTGGCGCTGGCGCACGGGTTGCTGCGGGCCGGCATCCAGGTGACCGTGTTCGAGCGGGACGCCCTGCGCACCGACGGCCTGCACGGCTATCGGGTGGGTATCGACCCCGACGGGAGCCGGGCGCTGCACGCGTTGCTGCCCCCGGACCTGTACGACACGTTCGTCGCCACCAAGGCCCGGGATCCGCGTTACTTCAACATGCTGACGGAGAGCTTCCAAGAGGTGCTCTCGTTGGAGATCCCGCCGTCGACAGACCCGGTGGAAAGCGAGAAGTCGATCAGTCGGATGACGCTGCGCCAGGTGCTGATGACCGGGCTCGAGCACGTCGTCGAGTTCGGAAAGGAGTTCAGCCGGTTCGAGCAGCACCCGGACGGCACGGTCACGGCGTACTTCGCCGACGGCTCGGAAGCGACCGGCGATCTGCTGGTGGCGGCAGACGGGTCGGGCTCGCGCGTACGCCGGCAATACCTGCCGCAGGCGAAGACCGAGGAGACCGGCATCATCGCCGTCGCCGGCAAGCTGCCGCTCACAGAAGAGACCGCCAAGCTGGTCCCGCCGAAGGTGTTCGAGGGCGTCTCGATGGTCAGCGCGCCGCACGGGTACAGCTGCATCCTGCATGTGATGGAGTTCCGGTGGGATCACGACGGCCGGCTGAAGCACGGCATCGGCGGCAACACCGAGGAGCTGATCCGGCGATGGCCCGGGCTGCAGTTCGACAACACCCGGGACTACATCAACTGGGGCTTCTCGGCGACCGCCGACAAGCTTCCGGCCGACGTGATGAAGCTCAGAGGGCAGCATCTGATCGACCTGGTGCTGCGGCTGACGCCCGACTGGCACCCGGACCTGCGCCGGCTGTTCCAGCTGGCGGACCCGGGCACCTGCTTCCCGCTGAACATCTGGACCTCGGTGCCGCTGGAGCCGTGGACGACCACGAACGTGACGTTGCTGGGCGACGCCATCCACACCATGACCCCTGGACGTGGCGTCGGCGCCAATACCGCACTGAGGGATGCGCTGCTGCTCTGCCGAAAGCTCATCGACGTACGGGACGGGCGGGCGGAGCTGCTCGAGGCGGTGGGTGAGTATGAGGGGGCGATGATCGAGTACGGCTTCGACGCGGTGATCAAGTCGCGTCAGCAGATGAGCGCGAGCGACCCGGTGCACAAGCCGGTGATCGGCCGGGTCGTGCTGGCCGGTCTGCGGACGGCGATGCGGACGGTGAACCACGTGCCAGCGCTGAAGCGAAGGATGCGTGACTCGATGCTGACCTACCGCGGCGCAGACCGCGCCGAGGATGCCTTCCTCATCACGCCACCGGCCGCCTGAGCGTTACTCGAACGGGAGACCGACGTAGTTCTCGCTCAGGCTGCGGGCCTCCAGCACCACTGACTCGATCCCGGCCAAGTGCAGCAGGTGCGAGAGCATCAGGCCTGCCGGTCCGGCGCCGACGATGCCGACCTGGGTACGCAACTGCCATCAGCCCACCACCTTGTTCTGACCCGCGCCCCAAGCGCCGATTGCCATCAACATCACCGCGGCCAGTAGCGCTACCAGCGACGCGCGCCAACCGTGGGTGGCGTCACGCAATGCTCCCAGTGCGAACGGGCCGGCCGCCCCGATCAGGTAGCCCACTGACTGGACCGTGCCGGACAACTGGCGGGCGACATCCGGCGTTCTGGCCCGAAGCACGATCAGCGTGAGTGCAAGGCTGATCGCCGCGCCCTGCGCCAGCCCCGTCAGTACCGACCAGACGAGATAGCGACGTGGATCGATCAGGAGCCCCACCACACCGATCGCCCAGAGACCGCAGACTGACAAGGCGAGCGGCCGCTGATCCGCCATTCGTCCAGCCAGGGTGGGCATCACCAGCGCCGAGGCGATGCCGAGCAGGTTGAACAGCGACAACGCCAACCCGGCCTGCCCCGCGCCGATGCCGTTGTCCCGCAGCAACGCAGGCAGCCACGCCAGCACAGCGAAGTAGGCCAGCGACTGCGTGCCCATGAACACCGCCAGCGCCCAAGTGACCCAAGATCGCGTAATGGCCGGCCGCACCCGCGTTTCCTCCCGTACGTCGTCCCGTGCGCCGGGCGCGGCTGAGCGTCGTACCAGGACAGGCCAGGCGACTGCGGCGAGCAGAGCGGGCGCGGCCCAGACCAGCAGTGCACCGCGCCAGCCGGCGCCAGTACCAGCCAGTGGTGCGCTGATGGCCGAGGCGACAGCCGCACCGCCGATCAGTGATCCGGTGTAGAGCCCGGTTGCCAGGCCGACGAGGTG
>JAWWOY010000147.1:0-8376 GCA_033851195.1 Kribbellaceae bacterium
TGGCGAAGTCGTTCGCCGGTAACAACTACCAGGCGGCGAACTTCGCGATCGGCGGGGTGCTGTTCCTGCGGGTGCTGCCCGCGCTGGTGATGGGACCGGTGGCCGGCTGGATCGCGGACCGGCTGGACCGGCGCTGGACGATGATCCTCGGCGACCTGCTCCGGGCCGCCTTCTTCGTCACCATCCCGCTGGTCGGCACGCTGACCTGGTTGCTGGTGGCCACGGTGCTGATCGAGATCGTCAGCCTGATCTGGGGCCCGGCGAAGGACGCGAGCGTGCCGAACCTGATCCCCCGGCACCGGCTGGAGGCGGCGAACCAGCTCAGCCTGATCACGACGTACGGGTCGGCGCTGCCGGCGGCGGTGATCTTCACCGGGATCACGCTGATCGCCAAGGGGGTGGAAGCGACCACCGGGCCCCTCGACAGCTTCTCGGTCGACCTGGCCGTCTACGTGAACGCGGCGACCTTCCTGGTGTCCGCGCTGGCGGTCGTGTCGGTGGCTGAGATCGGCCGCGCAGGAGGGCACAAGCACGAGAAACACCCGACGCTGTGGCGGACGATGGCCGAAGGCTGGTCCTACGTGACCGGCACTCCCGTGGTCCGCGGGCTGGTGGTCGGCATCTCCGGCGCGTTCGCAGCCGGGGCCGTGGTGATCGGGCTCGGCCGCACGTACGTCGAGGACCTGCACGCCGGTGATCCCGGGTACGGCGTGCTCTTCGGCGCCGTCTTCGGCGGTCTGGCACTCGGGATGGGGTTTGCGCCGCGGTTGTTCTCCGGGCTGTCCCGGCGTCGGCTGTTCGCCGCCGGACTGATCGGGTCCGCGGTCTGCCTGGCCGTGCTGGCCTTGATCCAGCAGATCGAGATTGCCGCCATGGTCGCTGTCCTGCTCGGCTTCTGCGCCGGTGCGTCCTGGGTCTCTGGTTACACGCTGCTCGGGCTGGAGGTGCCGGACAACGTGCGCGGACGCACGTTCGCCTTCGTCCAGTCGGCGGTCCGGACCGTGCTCGCCGTGACGCTGGCAGTGGCGCCGTTCGTCGCGGGTGCGCTCGGACGCCACACCTTCCAGCTGACCGACAGTTCGACTCTTTACTACAACGGCGCGGCCATGACGATGCTGATCGCCGCCATCCTCGCGGGTGTGATCGGGGTGATCGCCTGGCGGCAGATGGACGACCGCCCGGGCGTGCCGTTCCTGCGGGATCTGCGCCGCAGCTTCGGCAAGGCGCCTGGCGTGTACCAGACGAACGGGCTGTTCATCGCGCTGGAAGGTGGCGAGGGTGCCGGCAAGTCCACCCAGGCGGCCTTGCTGGTGGAGTGGCTCAAGGAGCAGGGCCAGCAGGTCCTGCTCACGCGCGAGCCGGGGGCGACCGACCTCGGCAAGACGCTGCGCCAGATCGTGCTCGATCCGGCGACCGGTGACATCTCGCACCGCGCCGAGGCTCTGCTCTACGCCGCAGACAAGGCCGAGCACGTCGACTCGATGATCAGACCGGCGCTGGATGCGGGCGTCGTGGTCGTCACCGACCGGTACGTCGACTCTGCACTGGCGTACCAGGGATCGGGGCGGGACCTGGACAGCTCCGACGTCGAACGGGTGAACCGCTGGGCGACGGACGACCTACGGCCCAACCTGACCATCCTGCTGGATCTACCGCCGAAGAGCGGACTCGGCCGGTTCGCGGAACGGGACCGGATCGAGGCCCAGTCGGCGGACTTCCACGAGCGGGTCCGGACGGCCTTCCTGGAGCTGGCAGCGGCCGAGCCGCAGCACTACCTGGTGGTCGACGCGACCATCGACCGGCAGCAGATCGCCGCGCAGATCCGGGCCCGGCTGGCTCCGATGCTGCCGGGAGGCGCGTCCGATCGGGACGGAGCAGGGGTGAATCGTTGACTGTCTGGGATGACCTCGTCGGGCAGGAGCCTGCCGTGGAGGTACTGAAGCGGGCCGTCGCTGGGGCCGATGCGCGGCTAAAGGGAGAGAGCGGTGCCGCAACCGCCGGGATGACGCATGCCTGGCTGATCACCGGACCGCCTGGCTCCGGCCGGTCGAACGCGGGCCGCGCCTTCGCTGCCGCACTCCAGTGCCAACTGCTGGGCTGTGGCGAATGCAGCGAATGCCGTACGGCGCTGAGCGGCGCGCACCCGGACGTGTCTCTGATCCGCACCGAGTTGCTGTCGATCCGGGTCGGCGAGATCCGCGAGCTGGTCCGCCGGGCGGCGATGAGCCCGACCCAGGGGCGCTGGCAGGTGATGGTGGTCGAGGATGCGGACCGGCTGACGGAACAGGCCGCCGATGCGTTGCTGAAGAGCATCGAAGAGCCGGCCCGGCGCACGGTCTGGGTGCTGTGCGCGCCGACCGTAGAGGACGTCGTACCGACGATCCGGTCCCGCTGCCGGTTGTTGGTGCTGCGGACCCCGCCGGTCGCGGCCGTCGCCGAGATGCTGACCCGCAAGAGCGGGATCGAGCCGGAGCTGGCCGGATTCGCGGCCCGTGCGGCGCAGGGTCACATCGGCCGGGCCAAGGCGCTGGCGCGCGACGAGCAGGTACGCGACCGACGGCAGAAGGTGCTGGAGGTTCCGTTCGAGCTGCGTGACATCGGCGCCTGCCTCGGGGCGGCCCAGCGACTGGTGGATGCCGCCAAGGAGGAGTCCAAGGCGAGCGCGACGGAGGTGGACCAGAAGGAGCGGGCCGACCTGGAGCAGGCACTCGGGATGGGGACCAAGGGTGCCAGGCCGCGCGAGACCGCCGCCGCGCTGAAGGAGCTCGAGGATCAGCAGAAGGCGCGGGCCAAGCGCTGGGAACGCGACGTGCTGGACCGGTCGCTGGTCGACCTGATGGCGCTCTACCGCGATGTGCTGGTGGTGCAGACGCGGGCCGGCGCCGAGTTGATCAACGCTGAGCTGCGAAGGAGCATCGAGCAGTTGGCCGGCCGGACCAGCCCGGAGCAGACGATCCGCCGGATCGACGCACTCACGGGCTGCCGCGAGGCCATCGAGGGCAATGTCGCGCCGTTGCTGGCGCTCGAGGCGATGACGATCGCCTTGTTCGAGGGGTGAGACTCGGGTCTGGTGAGCGGACGGACTGTAACGGCCGGAGGGGTCCTGCCGATGTGTGGGTGGCCAGAACCCGCCACTCGCAAGGCAAGTGAATGACCCAACCGCCGTACCAGGTCCAGCCACCCCCGGCCGGACTTCCCGTCGACGTTCAGACCGCGGCGGCTGCCGGACCGCTGCCGGTGCGGACGGCTCTGCCCTCGGCCGAATCGTGGTTCGACGGGGTACCGCCGGTGGTCCGACGCGGTCTGGATCGGTTCGCCGTGACCGGCTTCGTACTGAGTCTGCCCGGGCTCGCGCCGCTAGCCGCGGTGTTCGCAGCGGTCGGGCTGGGGCGGATCCGGCGATCTGGCGCCCGGGGGCGTCGGCTGGCCCTGGCCGCGCTGGCGATCAGTGCCTGCTGGGTGATCGCCATCGCGGTGGCCGCGGCGCTGGGCGTGTACGGCGACATCAGAGCGGGGATCGGGCGGCGCACGCCGATCTCCCAGGTCCGGGTGAACCAGTGCTTCAACGCCGACCTCCAGTTGCGGATCGTCCGGATCGCCGACTGCGCGAAGCCGCACTCGGGAGAGGCCTACGCGCGGGTCAAGGCGTCACTGACGGGCCTGTCCGCCGAGGCCACGCAGACCGCCGCCACCCAGCAGTGCGCTGCCGCCTTCCTGCGGTTCGTCGGCAAGCCCTACGAGGCCTCGGCGCTGGATATGTACTACTTCGTACTGGAAGATCGTGCTGTTGCTCAAGGCAACGTCCTTTGCATGGTGGGCAAACCCGGCGAGGAACTGACCGGATCCATGCGCGGATCCCAGCGCTAGCCACCCTCACAGGACACTAAGGGGGAGCGATGACGGAACCGCCACACCCGTCTGATCCGCCGGGTCACCACCGGCCGCAGGACACACCCGGCTTCCCGACTTACGGCAGGCCGGAGGAGCCGGTCCAGCCACCCGCGCAGTTCGTGCCACCCGGTCCGTCGTACCAGGGCTATCCGGGCGGACCGCAGGCGTTCTCGCCGCCGCCGTACGGGTACGGCTATCCGCAGGGGTTCGGCTACCCGGGCATACCGCAGGCCAGGACGAACGGGCTCGCGATCGCCGCGCTTGTGACCGGGCTGGCCGGGATCATCGTGTTCGGTATCGCCGGACCGGTTGCGGTCGGGCTGGGCATCGCCGCGCTGGTACAGATCAGGCGGCGGCACGAGCGCGGGACAGCTCAGGCAGTGGTCGGGCTGGTGCTCGGCAGCCTGCAGGTCATCTTGTGGGCCGGCATGCTCGCGATCGGTTTCGCGACCGGCTGGGGAGGCGACCCCAACGGCGGGTACGCCTCGCCGACGTCGACCCCGTCCTTCACGATGCCGACGGTCTATGTGGATGAGCTGGCGGTCGGGGAGTGCTTCACCGACGGGAACGCTGAGGGTGAAGTCGTCCGCATGCCGTGTAATGAACCGCATGATGGTGAGCTGGTCGCCGATGTCACGCTCCCGGGAGGGCCCTATCCCGGCGACAGCAAGGCCGCGGCCGCAGCCGAGGCGAGCTGCGATGCAGAGTTCGGCAAGTACGTCGGCATCGCGCCCGACAAGTCCGAGCTGAATATGGAGTATTGGTACCCGGACCAGGACTACTGGACGCACGGCGACCGGTTGGTCGTCTGTGCCGCCTACGGCCCGGCCGGCGAGCAGCTACAGAGCATGGTGAAGGGGACCAGGCGCTGAGCTTTGGCATCTTTGGCACCCGCGGTACCACTGGGCACGTAGTCTGAGCGGGTGGGCATGGTGATGGCGGTGTCGTTCGAGCGCTACGGGCGGCTCTACTACCTGGACCCCGGCCCTCATCGTCCGCGGGTCGGGGACAAAGTGCTGGTCCCGACCGATGACGGGCCTGAGGTGGCCGAGTGCGTCTGGGCGCCGCAGTACGTGACGGAGGAGATCGGTGGTCTGCCGCTGTGTGCCGGCGTTGCCACCGCCGCCGAGCTGGACCGCGACGAGCAGAACCGGCAGCGCCGGGCTGACGCGCGGCTGATCGCGAAGCGGCTGATCCGCGAGCACGGCCTGCCGATGAAGGTGGTCGGCGTCGACTTCGTGGATCGTCGCCCGGACGTCGACCAGCTCGTCATCGTCTACTTCTCGGCGCCACACCGGGTGGACTTCCGTGAGCTGGTCCGTGACCTGGCTCGCGGGTTGCGGGCCCGGATCGAGCTGCGCCAGGTCGGTGCCCGCGACGAGGCCCGGCTGCAGGGCGGGATCGGCCCGTGCGGCCGGGACCTGTGCTGTGCCACCTTCCTGAAGGACTTCGAGCCGGTCAGCGTCCGGATGGCCAAGGACCAGGACCTGCCGCTCAACCCGCTGAAGATCTCCGGCGCCTGCGGCCGGCTGATGTGCTGCCTGAAGTACGAGCACCCGCTCTACCAGGAGTTCAATGCCAAGGCCCCGGCCACCGGCACTGCGGTTGAGACCCCGGCCGGCGACGGCGTGGTGGTTGGGCACAACGTGCCGAGTGACACCGTGGTGGTCCGCCTGGCAGCCTCCGGCCGGCGCTGCGCCTGCAGCCGTGCCGACGTCTGCTCACCCCGTCAGCAGTACGAAGCCTCGACCACGACCACGGCCGATGCGCCACCGGCCGTCCACCTGGAGCCCAGCCCGCCCAGCACCAGCCCGCCCAGCACCAGCCTGCCCAGCACCAGCCCGCCCAGCCCCAGCACCAGCCGGAAGCCGCGCAAACGTCGCCGGTTGAGCCAGGGTGACAGTCCTGACAGCGATGACACGGGAGACAGCTCGCAGTGAAGACCCGAAGGACAACCGCATTCTTGGCAGCCCTGGTGAGTCTGGTGATGGTAGCGAGCGGATGCGGCGTGGCCAGCCGGGCCCAGGGCGCCGACAGCGCCGGTAGTACCGGCCAGCCGGGCGGCGGTTCCAGCAAAGGGCCGGCCGGGCCTATCCCGGCCGGGCTGGAGAAGTTCTACCGGCAGACGGTCAACTGGGAGCGCTGCGGCAGCGGCAGCCAGTGCGCCACCATCACTGTGCCGCTCGACTATGCCAAGCCCACCGGTAAGACGATCGAGCTCCGCGCCCGCAAGATCCCGGCCAGGGATCGTACCGGCCGGGTCGGCACGCTGTTCCTCAACCCGGGCGGTCCCGGAGCCTCAGGCATCGACTACGCCGCCGCGGCCAGCTTCGTGCTCGGCGCGCCGCTGCTACGCAAGTTCGACGTGATCGGCTGGGACCCGCGCGGCGTCGGTCAATCGACGCCGGTGCGCTGCTTGGACACGGCGCAACTGGACGCGGTCGTAGCGGCTGACGGCAGTCCGGACAACGATGCCGAGATCACCGCGCTGAACAACGCGGCGAAGGAACTGGCCGACGGCTGTGAGAAGCGGTCCGGCGACCTGCTCGCGCATGTGTCTACCAAAGATGCAGCTCGCGACCTCGACGTACTGCGGGGCATCGTCGGCGACTCCGAGCTCTACTACCTGGGCAAGTCGTACGGCACCTATCTGGGTGCCACCTACGCGGAACTGTTCCCGAAGAACGTCGGCCGGCTGGTGCTGGATGGTGCGGTCGATCCGGCCGAGCCGACCGAGCAGTTGAATATCAGCCAGGCCAAAGGCTTCGATACCGCACTGGACGCCTTCGCCGCGGACTGCGCGCAACGGTCCTGCCAGCTGGGCAGCAGCAAGGAAGAAGTGCTCGCCAAGGTCGACAAGGTGCTGGCCGAGACCGACGCGCACCCGCTGCCGGGCGATGGTAAACGTAAGGTCACCCAGGCCATTGCCGTGCTCGGCGTGATCTTTCCGCTGTACGTGAAGGAGTACTGGCCGCGCCTCGAGCAGGCGGTCGCCGACGGCGTGGAGGGCAAGGGGGCCCGGTTGCTGGAGCTCGCCGATGAGTACACCGGACGCGGGCCGAACGGTTACCAGAACAACCAGAACGAGGCGATCTACGCGGTGAACTGCCTGGATCACCCTGATGTCACTTCGATCGCCGCAACCAAGGCAGAGGAGGCGGCGTACAAGGCGGCTTCACCGCGATTCGGTACCTTCCTTCTCTGGGGCTCGCTGCCGTGCGCGAACTGGCCGGTGAAGCCGCAGAACACCCCGCACCAGATCAAGGCCCCAGGTGCCAAGCCGATCGTGGTGGTCGGCACCACCCGCGACCCGGCCACGCCCTACGCGGATGCAGTCTCGCTGGCGGCCCAACTGGACAGCGGTGTGCTGATCAGCCGTGACGGCGACGGCCACACCGGCTACCACGAGGGCAACACCTGCGTCGACCAGGCTGTGGAAAGCTACTTCCTGACAGGTACCCCGCCTACCGACGGCCTCAAATGCTGACGCACTCACGGGACTAGTGATGTGTCTGGCCAGCACTAAAGCTATTTGCCAGCCACACCACTAGCTTCAGTTTGGGCGGTTGGACAGGTTGCCGGGGTGGTCGAGAGTCTTGGTGGCGTGGTCGAGAACGGCGCGCAGGCCGCCCTCGTCCTGTGGCCGGCCGCCGACGGTGATCTCGATGGCGGAGCCGTTGCCGTTGTCGGCGGGGAGCCAGCGGGACAGCCCCATCCGCGGTCCGCGGGTCTGATCGGTGTACGTGTAGACGAGGGTGCCGTTGTTCCGGCTGAGGACCTCCAGGTTCGGCTCGTCGATGCTTGTGGCTCGGGCCTTGACCAACTGATCGGGCGACTGCCTGCTGCCGCGCGTGTCGAAGCGGAGCTGCCAGATGCCGGTCGGATCGAGGAAGCGCGGCCGGCTGCCGGTCTGCGAGCTCTTCCAGCCCGCTGGTACCTCGGCGGAGACGCTCACCCTATCCGTGCCGAAGGTCTGCACGGTGTACGTCAAGCTGTCTGCCTGCAGTCCGGACGAACCATTCGTTGTACCAGGCGTCGTCGGGGTGCTGACGGACGGCGTACTGACGGCACCGTTCGAGGCATCGGTGGTGGGGTCGCGGTTGATGGCCAGTACCACGCCGAAGACGGCCACACCGACGGTCATTCCCGCCAACGTCGCCACCAGCGCCTGGTGCCTGGGCGTAAGCATCCGGACCTCCGCTTCCGTTCTCGGTCGCCTCTGATTATCGGCCACGAAGGGGGCGACCGGGAGGGCAGGTGCCCCGGCCTCGGGACTACTGCGCGTTTCACTGATCTGGCTGGGTTTGGCGGGGCCGTACCCTGTCCTGTCGTGGAGATCGACGAGGCCGTGACGGACGCGCTGCGGCGGTACGACGCGGGCGAGGCCGAGCGCGCCGACCTCAAGCTGCTGACGAAGCAGTTGCTGAAATTGCTGGTGGCGAAGGCTCCTGGCCACGCGGTCGAGGTGCGGGTTCCGCCTTATGG
>JAWWOY010000928.1:0-5168 GCA_033851195.1 Kribbellaceae bacterium
CTGGCGCCGGTAGCGCACTCCCCCGCTGTATTCGGCCAGCCCCTGGTCCTCCCAGTCGCCAAGGCCGATCCGCCCCGGCCCGACGAGCGCCCGGATCGGTCCAGCGAGTGCGGCACCGGCCTCGAAGCCAGGGGTCGTCACCACCGTCAGCTCTGCCACCCGACCACCAGGCGGGACCCCCGTGACCAGATGACCGGTTCCGGCGGCTATCTCGGTCCCGTCCACGGCCACCACGGCGCCGGCGTACAGGTCGAGCTCGAGGCGGACGGTGCCGGGCGGGAGGTCGAAGCGCAGGTACTCGACTCGTTGGCGGTCAGAGCGAGGCACGGTGAAGGTGACAGGAACGACTACGTCCCTGTCCGTGCCGTCAAGCCAGGCCGCGCCGGGCAACGGATGCGGGCGCCGGTGCAGGTACAGATCGGAGAGGGCCCGGTGACGTTGACGCTTCCGGACCACCGTGGCAGGAGTGCCGTCGAGCGAGGCCTTCCAATCGTGGTCGGAGACGGCCAGCCCGTCGACCAGGATCGGCGACGGCTGGGTGACCTCGATCGCCAGCTCGTTATCGCCCGGCCGCAAAGCTTCAGCCAGGTCATAGCGGCGAACTCGGGGCGTCGGTCGCTCGTACGGCAGGAACCCTCCTTGCCGACCGACCTCGACCCCGTTGACGAGCACCCGGGCGGCCCCGCTTGCGGTGAGTGTGAGCTCGGTCGTCGGCCCGGGTACGACGGTCGTGCTCAGCCGGATCGCCGTACCGGCTGCTGGCGGTTCTGCCAGCGCGATCCACTCCGGCCTGCGATAGCGGTCCGGATCCCGCACGAACGCAAGGTGTGTCCGCAGTGCTGTCTCCTCGTCCGGTGTCAGCCGCAACTCCAGCGCGTGCAGTCCGGCGGAGAGGCGGACCGCCGCAAAGCCGAACTGACCGCCCGCATCGTCGATCGGCACTGGTGTGCTGTCGATCAGTAGTTCCTTCGCCGCGGGTGCGCCGGCGACAACCGTCGCGTCGAGATCGGAGTCGAGGACGAAGTCGGCGCGGAACGACACGGTCTGCCCGCCCGGCACCACCCCGAAGTCGAGGAACTCCTCAGGCACGTGTCCCTTCGGCCCGAGCGCATCCTGGTGGATGCTGTCCTTGCGGATCCCCAGCCGCCCCGAGTACTCCACCGGCGCCCCGTCGATCAATCCGTGCGGCCCGAACGTCGCGTGCGCCGGCCGCCACTCCTCGTCCCCCTCGACCCGATGCCGCAGCGCCCACCGCTCCACCACCCCGTACGGCGTCTCGCCGGGCGCGGCCGGCGGCCAGGCGAAGTCGCCCCAGGTGTTGTCGAGCGTCGTGACGAGGGTTGCGTCCCAATCCCCGTCCAGCAAGGCCTCCTGCCAGGTCTGCTCGACGGCGGGTGGCGCGACCGGGTTGTCGGCCGCGAACACCAGCAGGGCGGCTGGGCCGTCCTCGAACGGCAGGACGACCTCGGTGACCTCACCGTCCACCTTGAACGGGAGCGGCCGAGGCGGAGCGCCGAACGGGCTGACCAACAGCGGAGCACCGGGCACGTCACGAACCCGGACCGTCACCTCGCGCCGGTAGCGATCGGAGTCGAAGTCGTAGCCGACGGTCGCCCAGTCGTGGCTGATCCCGCGCTCTACCGGACGGCCGTCACCGACCTTGGTCGCGCTCCACTCGGTCGCGGTGACGAAGACGACCAGCGCGCCGTCCACCTCCCGGGCGAGTGTCGGCACCTCAGCCTCTACCCGGCGCGGCAACCGATTCAGCGCCTCGGCCACGTCCGCGGCTTGCTCCACGAAATGAGCCTCCCCGCGGGCAAAGCGCGCCCGCAGCAAGGTCACTGCCCTGTCCGCACCCTCCCCGGCAACACCTCGCTCGGGAAGTGCGCCGACGGCAACCAACAGACCGCCAGCGGCAACGAATTCGTCCAGCCGTTCCGCCGCTGCCGCTTCCAACACAGTTGCTGCAGGCAACACTACGGCCGCGTACTGCTCGTCCGAGATGAACAACCGAGGCCCTGAACCGACTTCCGCGCCGGCGAGCGAGTCATCATCGACCACGTCCGCGTCCAGCCTGGCCTGATCGAGCACACCCAGGACCGGGGCGAACCAGGTCGCATCGCCGATCAGTTCCCGGTACACCTCCTGAGCCCGTACAGCGTCAGGCCCGGGCCCATCCATCCGGAGGTCGGCCTGGGCGGTCGCGTTGGGGAACAGCACGGCGATGTCGCACACGTGCCGGCCCATCGACAACGCGGCGCACAGCCGAGCCACCGTGTCGGCGAATTCCTTGTAGTGCCGCCAGTACGGCTGTCGCCAATCGGTCGACGGCGGCGCCCACTCCCACCAACCTGCACGGGTCGTGTAGTAGACGGCATGCGGGTTGTAAAGAGTCGCGCCGGTCCGCAGCCAGGGCAGCAGCCAGTCGAACGTCTCTTCCAACGTGCCGCCCCAGCCCGTGGAGTGGAACGCCTCGATCCAGGTGCGGGGCCGGTTGTAGAGATGGGCCAGCGACGAGTGGATCCGCGCGTCGCCGTGATGGTCCGACCCGGGCGCGCTGAACCACCGATGCGTACGGGCGTAGTCGGCGTACAGCTGAACGCCTTCGACCGGGCGGCCGGCCCGGGCCGGGTCCTGCTGGTCGCAACCCACCAGCAGGCCGTACGTCTCGTGCCACTCGTACAGCGGCCGGAAGAAGGCCTCTTCCGCCAGGCTCGCGCGCAACGCGTGGTAATCCCGGCGCACCCGATCGGCATCCGGTACGACGGAATCCCACAACGCGCCGAGGCGATCCCGCAGGTCGTAGCCGTATCTGGCCACGAACTCTGCGGCGAAGATGGCAGACCATGTCGGCATCGATGGCAGTTCGTCCTGGAATGACCCGACCACCACCTTGCCCAGGCGATCACCGAGCCGTCGGGCGAACTCACCGTGCACCTGGTCCAACAGCGCTTCGCAGGCCTCAGAGCTCAGATAGTCGAAGCCGTGGTCCGTCTCGTAGAACAATGACAGCCTGGACTCCATGGGCGCGTCACAGTCGGCGAAACCACCGGTCGTGGTCACCGGAACCGCAGAGCCGCCATCCAGTGGTTCCAGCAATGCGGCGATAGGCCGGCCGCCCGCTGGGCAAGGCAGAGTCAGTCGGCCAGTGCCGGTTGTGGTCGCGCGGTGCAGCCGCCGGCCGGCATACGACGGTTGGCGCGCGACCAGGCGGGCCTGCAGGTCGGCACCGGAGAAGCCGAGCTGGTCGTAGAACCAGAGGGAGACGCCCATTTCCTCGGCATCCGCACAGACGCCGAGGAACAACTCCCACCAGGCCTCGGACAGGAACGGCGGGTCGTCGGCGTCGCAGCCGTGGTCCGATCCGGCAGGTGCCAGGTTGAGCACGACCAACTGGTAGACGCCGCCCTCGACGAACCGCTCGAGCTGCCAGCGCAGCCGGGCGGGATCGAGTGCCTCACCACTCCACCACCAGATGGGCACCGGGGAGAAAGCCTTCGGCGGCTCGGCAAGGACGGCCGCGAGACGTTCAGGAACAGGCACGAACTCAACCCTTCAGACCGCTGGAGAACCCACGGATCACGAACCGCTGCAGCAACAGGAAGACCACCAGGATGGGTAGTGCTGCGAGCACCAGTCCCGCGGCGACCAGGCCGTAGTCCGAGGTGTATTCGTTGACGAAGGCAAACACCCGGACCGGCACCGTCTCCCGGCCCGACCCGCCCAGGTAGAGCAGCGGGGTGAAGAAGTCGTTCCAGATGTGGACGGCGTTCAGGATCAGCACGGTGCCGGTGATCGGTCGCAGCAGCGGGAAGATGACGTACCCGAACGCCTGCAAGTGCGACGCCCCGTCGATCAGCGCCGCGTTGGTGTAGTCCGCGGGCAGCGACCGGATGAAGCCGGTGTAGAGGAACACCGTGAAGGGCAGCTGGATTCCTGTGTAGAAAAGGATCATGCCCTGATAGGTGCCGAGCAGCCCCAGGTTGTTGACCAACTGGTAGAGCGGGATCATGCCGAGCTGGAACGGCAGGATGATGCCAACCAGGAACAGGATGTAGAGGCTGTAGCTCAGCCTGCCGGCCTGCCGGGCGAGGAAGTACGCCGCCAGGGAACCGAGCACGATCAGCACCAGCACGCTGGAGACCGTGATGAGCGTGCTGTTGAGCAGCGCGGACCCGAGCGAGGCCGACTGCCACGCCGTACCGAAGCTGCCCACCGACGGCGGGTCGGGCGGCGACAACGGCGAGTTCGCGATCTGCTCGGGATCCTTGAAGGCCAGCGTGACGAGCGCGTACACCGGGAACAGGAAGGCGACCGCGACCGCCACCATCACGATCTCCAGCGCGAAGGTCCGAGGGCGGTAGCCGGTCCTCATGAGGTCGTCTCCCGGGAACGCAGATAGGCGATCTGGATGAAGGACACGGCAGCGACGAAGATCGCCAGCACCAGTGCGACCGCGGTGCTGTAGCCGAACTTGCCGTAGACGAACGCCTGCTTGTAGAGCACGGTCGACAGGGTGTCCGTGGCATAGCCGGGACCACCGTTCGTCATCGCGATGATCTGCGTGAACAGCGTCAGGCCGCCGACCGTGGACAGCATCACGTTGATCGTCACGGCCGGCGCCAGCAGCGGCCAGGTGATGTGCCGGAACCGCGCGACTGTGCCGGCGCCGTCCACCATCGCCGACTCGTGCAACTCCTTCGGCACGCCTTCGAGGCCGGCCAGGAAGATCACCATCGAATAGCCGGCACACTGCCAGATCACCGTGAAAGCGACCGACCAGATCGCCAGCGACGGGTTGCCCAGCCAGTCCTGCCGCAGCGACCCCAGGCCGACCGCGTTCAGGGCGGCGTTCAGGCCCGCGTCCGGCGCCGGGTTGTAGACGTACTTCCAGAGGAAGGACACCATCACCGGGCTGACCACGACCGGCGCGAAGAAGATGACCCGCAGCACCATCCGGCTCTTGATGGTGGTGTGCACCCCGAGCGCGAGCAACAGCCCGATCCCGTTCTGCACCACCACGATCGCGACCGTCAGGAGCAGGGTGTTGCGCAGCGCCCCGAGCGCCTGGTCGTCGTGCACCAGTTGCTTGAAGTTGGCCAGCCCGACGAACGCGCGCTGGTCCCCGACGCCGGACCAGTCGGTAAAGGCCGACCCAGCGCCGACCA
>JAWWOY010000939.1:0-2857 GCA_033851195.1 Kribbellaceae bacterium
GGTCCTGGTGCTTCTGGCGGACGTAGAACAAGACGTCCTCGCGCAGCGCCCGGGCCTTGTCCGGATCGGTCGCCTCGAGCTCGGCGATGGTCGCGGACAGCCGCGCGTCGAGCCGCTCGGCGACGTACACGTACTGGTTCAGGCGGCCCATCGCGTCCCACAGCTGCTGCTTCTCCAGGTTCAGCGCGGCGTTGTCCTTGCCGAGCTCGTCCTGGCCGTCCCGGAGTGCGTGCAGGATCCCCTCGAGGTGGCTCTGCGCGCTCTGGTACTTGCGGAAGTAGTCCTCGATCTTGTTCCCGAACGGGATCATCCCGAGCAGCTTCTTGGCCCCGGTCGCCTCCTTCGGGTCCAGGTTCTCGACCGTACGGCGGAGTTCGAGCAGGGTCTTGCCCACCGTCGAGCCCTCGGCCAGTCCGCCGCTCTGCAGCGCCTTCACCGGCGAGGACAACAGCCGGTTGGAGCTCTCGGCTGCGTGCCTGATGTCCGCGTCGCCCATGCTGCGCACGTCGGTAGCCTTCGCGGCGAACTCGGGCGAGCGAGGCTCGGCTGTCATCAGCGAGGTGAGGAAGGTGTCGACCTTCGAGTCCAGCCCGGGCAGGGCGGCCGGATCCACCGCCGGCGCCAGACTGGGCGCGGCCGTCGCCGCGACAGGTTGCGTCGGCGCGGGCGCGGTCAGAGTCAGGACAGGCTGCGTCGCAGCGGGTGGCTGCAGCGGCGACTGTGCTTGTGCGGCGCCCTGCGAGTTGTCGGCTTCAGTCATGGTCGTACCCCTCCGATGGCGTCCCCGCGAGCGGCGCTCGCTCCCCAAGTTGCCTCACGCAGTCAGTTAGTCCGTGAACGCGCAGCCAATCTACGCGGTTCCCGGTCCTTCCGACCTTCTCGTTGCCTAGTCGTTGTCGGGACCCCGGACACCGGGCGGAGGCCCCGGGTCAGCGGCGGGTGTAGGTGACGAAGCTGAATCCGTCGTGCGGAGTACGGGCGGTCTCGGCCCACTCGGCCCGGTCGAACGCCGGGAAGGTGACGTCGCCGGCGGGGGACTGGGCAACCTCGGTCAGTTCGAGCCGATGCCCGAGAGGGAGAGCTTGGCGGTAGATCTCGCCGCCGCCCGCGACGTACACGTCGTTGCCGTCAGCAAGTTTGAGGGCGTGGTCGAGCGAGTGCGCAACCTCGACGCCGTCAGCTTGTGCGGCCCAGTCCGGCTGCCGGGTGACGACCACGGTACGACGCCCTGGCAGCGGCCGGCCGATGGAGTCGTAGGTCTTGCGGCCCATCACCAGGGTGTGGCCGAGGGTGAGTTGCCTGAAGTGCTGCAGGTCCTCGCGGATGCGCCAAGGCAGGTCGTTGTCGCGGCCGATCACGCCGTTGCCGCCGACCGCGGCGATCAGGATGACCGTCATACCGCGATAGGTGCCTTGATGCCGGGATGCGGGTCGTAGCCGACCAGGTCCACGTCACCGATCTGGTAGCCGTCGATCGAGTCCCGCTGCTTGAGTTGCAAGGTGGGCAGGGGGCGCGGCTCGCGGGTGAGCTGCAGCTTGGCCTGCTCGAGGTGATTCAGGTAGAGGTGCGCGTCGCCGAGAGTGTGGACGAAGTCGCCCACCTCGAGCCCGGTCTGCTGCGCCACCATGTGGGTCAGCAACGCGTACGACGCGATGTTGAACGGTACGCCGAGGAAGATGTCCGCCGAGCGCTGGTACAGCTGGCAGGACAGCCGCCCGCCGGCCACGTAGAACTGGAACATCGCGTGGCACGGCGGCAATGCCATCCCGTCCACGTCGGCCACGTTCCACGCGCTGACGAGGTGCCGGCGCGAGTCCGGGTTGTTCTTGATCGACTCGATCACCTTGGCGATCTGGTCCACGTGCCGGTCGTCCGGGGTGGGCCAGGAACGCCACTGGTAGCCGTAGACCGGGCCGAGCTCGCCGTCCGCGTCGGCCCACTCGTCCCAGATCGAGATGCCGTTCTCCTGCAGCCACTTCACGTTCGTGGAGCCACTCAGGAACCAGATCAGCTCACCCACCACCGACTTCAGGTGCAGCCTCTTCGTGGTCACCGCGGGGAACCCGGCGGACAGGTCGTACCGAGCCTGGTGACCGAACACGCTCAGGGTGCCGGTACCGGTCCGGTCGCCCTTCTCGACGCCGTTGGTGAGGACGTGGTCAAGGAGATCCAGGTACTGCCGCATGCCCGCCAAGTTAGCAGCCGCTCGGTCATTTAGTTCGCTGCCATGCCCGGATCGCGGACCCGGCCGACGGCATGAGGTCGAGGCTCGGCCCGGCTGGCAGACTCTGCCGGTGTGAGCAGCGATATCGCCGGGTCCGACAGCCCGTTCGAGCACGAGAACGTCGTCCGTGATGAGGCGCCGCAGTTCGTGCTGCCCTTGGTGGTGCGGGTGGAGAGGGCCGAGCCCCCGGCACGTACTGACGCGCTGGAGACGGCCGCGCGGGCGGTGCTGGCGATCTTGTCCGACGAACGCTCGCATGGTGACGGTGAGTGGGCGCAACCGATGCGCGACTGGCAGGACGCGCGGATCCGCAAGGTGGTTCGGCGAGCGCGCGGAGCCGAGTGGCGGAAGGCGGCTGCTCTGCCCGGTATCACCGTGACCGGCGAGACCGCCGAAGTCCGGGTGTTTCCACCAGTGCCGCTGGACGGCTGGCCAAGGGAGCTGGCCAAGTTGCAGGTCTCCAACACTGACCTGGACGACCCGAATCCGCCTGCCGCTCCCGACCTGGCCGCGCCTGTCCTGTGGCTGAACCCGGAGCTCGACATGTCCGCCGGCAAGGCGATGGCCCAGTGCGGCCACGGCGCCCAAGTGGCCTGGCACGAGCTGCCTGACACCGCCCGCAAAGCGTGGCGG
>JAWWOY010000953.1:0-2989 GCA_033851195.1 Kribbellaceae bacterium
ACCGAGGTGTTTGCCTCCGGCACGGCCGCGGTGATCACTCCGATCGGGCGGCTCGCCTGGGATGGCGGCGACCTCACCATCGGCGACCATTCAGTCGACTACGGCGTCGGTCCGATCACCGCCGCGATCCGCCGCTCCCTGCTCGACCTCCAGTACGGCCGCACCGAGGACACCCGCGGTTGGCTCACCCGCCTGGCTTGAGCCGGACCGCCACCACTCACCAAAAAAAGTTCGCCGCAACGGTTCGAGGGTGAGTGAGCCCGGACGGGTCTCGCCGCGTCGTCCGGAAGTTCAACTGGAGAGACCTACCTTCGACGAGGTGTGCGCGGCCGCACCTGCCACGATGACATGTTGGACAAGGCTGGCGTCCCAGTGGTGCCCAGCCGATCCCTGATAGCCGGCGACACCCCACTGAGAGTAGCGCGGAGCAACAGGTTCTGTAAGCGGCTGGCACCACAACCAGCCTGCGTTTCCCGGCCACGGCGGCCGTGGTGCAGGCGCACCCCGATCTTCTGTTCAGGAAAATCTTGTGTTCCGCTGTCAGCGGAACTACGGTATTTCCCGAACGGGAGGTTGGGTCGATGCGTGTTACCGATGCGCAGCCGTCCGATGCAGACATGCTGGAGCGCGGCCGGGAACTCCTGGCTGATCGGCTTCCACCGGGCTGGGCTGTCCGTTCTTCGTCGCAGGCGCCTGCGAGTGCTGGTGTTGACATGATCGTGGAGCTGGTCTCCCCCGACGGCGCGATGTCCCACTTGTTGTTCGAGGTTAAGCGGAACGTCGACGGGCGTGACGTCGCTTCGATCGCTCACCAGCTGGAGCGCTTCACCAGCGCATTGCCCGGCAGCACTGGTGTCCTCGTCGCCCGCTACTTGTCGCCGCCGGTGCGTGATCGGCTGGCTGATGAAGGCCTGTCGTATGTCGATGCCACCGGCAACGTGCGGGTGACGTTGTCGCGGCCGGGGCTCTTCGTTTCG
Organism: Kribbellaceae bacterium; assembly: GCA_033851195.1. GTDB lineage: Bacteria > Actinomycetota > Actinomycetes > Propionibacteriales > Kribbellaceae > Kribbella. The sequence continues at coordinate 978 of JAWWOY010000953.1, forward strand.
GATCACGGCGCTGACCGCGATCCGTGGAGAGGCCGAGGCCGCCCACGGGGCGATCTGAAGGGTGCCCCGGCGGCCAAGGTGGTGCGGGCATTGCTGGACTTCGATCGGGAGTGGTCGATTCGTCAGCTGGTCGCGGCGGCCCAGGTCTCCACCGGCGCGGCGTACCGGGTGGTTGAGTTCCTCGATGAGGAAGGCCTGGTCCAGAGACCCCGAGCACGAGTCCTGGTACCGGACTGGCAGCGACTGCTGCGGCGGTGGAGCCAGGACTACGAGTTCGTCGAGAGTAGCCGAACCACGCGGTGGATCGCGTCCCGAGGCCTGGATCGGCTGCTGGCGCGCGCGGCCGAGGATCGGGTCCAGTACGCCGTCACCGGCACTCTCGCGGCCGCCGAATGGGCGCCCTACGCCCCAGCGCGCGCAGCGATGATCTACACCCCGGATGCACGGGGCGCGGCCGAAGCGTGGGATCTGCGTCCCGCCGAGGCGGGCGCCAACGTCGTACTCGCCGAGCCCGAGAGTGACGTTGTCTTCGCCCGCTCCCGCCGCGCGGCCGACGGCGGCTACCAGATCACTGCACCGACCCAGGTCGCCGTAGACCTGATGACCGGCCCCGGCCGGAACCCCGCTGAAGCAGAAGAACTCATCGATTGGATGGCACGTAATGAACCGTCCTGGCGCCCGTAGCGTCGACCTGCTGGTCCAGTCCCGATCCGCGCTGCTGGATGCCCTCGTTGCTCTCGACGCGCACCGAGAGGCTGTGATCGTCATCGGAGCCCAGGCCGTCTACCTTCGTACGTCGGCCGCGCCGGTCGCCCTGGCCGAGGCGACCAAGGACAGCGACCTAGCGCTGGACCCCCGTGAGCTGAGGGACGACCCGTTGGTGGAGGAGGCGATGACCTGGGCGGGGTTCTACCTAAATCCCACCAGCCGTCAGCCCGGTGCCTGGCTCAGCCCGGTGGGGATCCCGGTCGATCTGATGGTCCCCGAGGCGTTCGCCGGCGCGGGCGGCAAGCAGGCCCGTGGGGCGCGCATTCCACCCCACAGCAAGACAGCAACCCGCAGGGCCCGGGGCCTCGAAGCGACCCTGGTCGACAACTCGCCGCTGGAGGTCACTGCGCTGGATCAGGCCGATCCTCGCCGCTACACCGTCAAGGTGGCCGGGACCGGTGCGCTGCTGGTCGCCAAGCTGCACAAGATCGCCGAACGCGCCGACTCCCCCACCCGGCTGGTCGACAAGGACGCCCACGACATCTACCGGATCCTGATCGACATCGAGACGCCTGACTTGGCCGAGGCCTTCGCCCGGCTGCGTGTCGACCCGGTCAGCGCGGACGAGACCGGCCAGGCCCTGCTGTACCTCAGTGACCTCTTCGCTGGCGGCCCCACGGCGCTCGGGGCCCGCATGGCCGGCCGGGCCGAAGCCGGCATCGGCGAGCCGGACACCGTCGCCCTACAGGCCTCGATCCTCGCAGCCGACCTGCTCACCGCGATGCGGCAGTAGAGGGCCGGAAGGGCAGGCTCTAACTACTAGCGAGTAGAACACGCATCAAGGCGTGGTCGGCTGCGGTCTCTCGGTACCGCTATGACGGCCTGCATGTCATGCACCTCGTGCAGCCAGCCTATGGATGAGGTGCTCGAAGTTGCTAACGAGATCCAGTCTCGACGTGCGATCCCTCTAACTCTCGACCTGGGGACAGGCCGACGGTGTCGTGCCGATGGTCTTGATGAGTGCCGGGCAGCGGGGTACGTGCCTGGGCGTCGGAGATGCGTGCCAACCTCCGACCCTAGACACTAGGTTGGGCGCATGGCAGCGTCGAAGGCGGCTAAGGCGAAGACTCCGGCGATCGAACTGGAGGTCGGGGGTCGCACAGTGCGGATCTCCAATCCGGACCGGGTGTACTTCCCGGCCAGGGGTGAGACCAAGCTCGACCTGGTCAATTACTACCTGTCTGTCGGTGACGGCATCGTTCGCGCCCTGCGGGAGCGGCCTTGCATGTTGCACCGGTTCCCCT
>JAWWOY010000179.1:0-9471 GCA_033851195.1 Kribbellaceae bacterium
CGGCGAAGTCGATCGCCTTCAGCTTGTCACCGATGAATCCACCGTTGCCCTTGTCCAGGAACCAGACCGAGTGGGCGACCGGGAAGTACACCAGGCAGGTCCAGCCGACCACGAAGGCGATCCAGCCGCGGAACGTCGCCCGGTCCGCGATCGCACCCGAGATCAGCGCCGGAGTGATGATGGCGAACATCAACTGGAATGCCACGTACGCCAATGTCGGGATCGTCCCGCTGACGGCGGTCGGCGCCATCAGGCCCTTCAGGCCCACCGCCGAGAAGTTCCCGATCACGTGCCCGGTGTCACCCGCGAAAGTCAGCGAGTACCCGGCCACCACCCACAAGATGGTGACGACGGCGATGGTGACAGCACTCATCATCATCATGTTGAGCACGCTCTTCATGCGCACCATGCCGCCGTAAAAGAAAGCCAGCCCTGGTGTCATCAAGAACACCAGGGCGGCGCTAGCCAGTACCCAGGCGGTGTCGCCAGCGTTGATCTCCATCAACGTGTCCCTTCCATCGATCTCCGGGGTGGCCGACGTCCTCAATCCGGATGCTTCACAACGGCGGGAAGCTCGCGCGCGGCCACATCGCAACCGTGTCGGCGCGCCGTTTCAACCGATCGGTCCTGATGTTTCGGGTATGTGACAAACGTCGTCCTCAAGTGACATCCATATGACATCGCCCCGGTTGTGGCAGGCTGGCCTCATCACACGGCCGCAGTTCGCGCCACTGCGACCGTCCTAGCTGGGGACGAACGAGATGGGGACGAACAGCGAGGAGAGGCCGCGTCGCGGCAGGCCGCGCGACCCCGAGGCGGAGCCGAGGATCCGGCGTCATGCCGTCCAACTGTTGCTGGAGCGTGGCTTCGACGGCATGACCGTGGACGACATCGCGGAAGCGGCCGGCGTAGGCAAGGCGACGATCTATCGCCGCTGGACGAGCAAGGAGCAGCTGGCCAACGACGCGATGACCGACTTGTTCGATATCGAGGTACCGGATGCCGATACCGGCTCGATCGCGGGCGATCTGCGCCAGGTGTACAGCGATGCGCTGACCTTCGTGAACAGCAGGAAAGGTGTCGCGCTGATCCGGCTGGCGGTGACCGAGGCGAACCGGGACGAACGGATCGCGGATCTCTACCAGTCCTTCCTGGACCGTCGGATCGCGCTGGCAGAAGCTGCGCTGGACCGGGCCCGGCAGCGCGGCGAGCCGATCCGCCCCACCGCGGATCCAACTCTGATGGTCGAGGGGCTGGCCGGGGTGCTGATCATCCGGGCCATCACCGGCGAAGCGATGCCGGCAGCCGCGGAGGTGGACCACCTGGTCAACATGACGTTGTACGGCATCGCCAGCCCGTGAGAGGACGGAATCAGCCGTGTATCCCCGGCCCGAGTGCCACCGAGTCCGCCTTCAGTTCGGCGACCCGGCGGACTTCAGCCGTCTGCAGATCCCAGGCCACGATCCAGCCTGACTGCTTCCCGACAGCCCGGACTAGCAGGGTGTGCTCGTCGTACCAGCCCAAAACCGAGCAGCAGCCGGGCGTCCGGACCTCGGCGGGCACGGCCGACCTCTGCCATGGCGGTGGCGTCGCGGCCGGGGTCTCGGCAAGTACCAGCAACCTGCTGGGTAGGGACGGCTCGGTGGAGATCGCTGCGACGACCTGCGGCCGCGACGCCACAGTCACGACCTGCGGCAGCTTCGGTGCCAGGAACAGCCGCGCGACCCGGCTCCCCGCCGTGAATGCCTGGCCGATCCAGGAGGTCGCCGGCAGCGGCAGTTGGCCTTGGAGAGTCCAGCCGCTCGCCACGTTGTACTGCATCAGCGATACGCGGCCGACCGATCCCTCAAGCCGGTACGGCGCTGTCAGCGCGGACGGGTCATCGCCACCGACCAGAGCTGTCACGTTGGGCTCGCCGGGCCGGCCTGGTCCTGCCAAGACGCTGTAAGCCGCGCCGGTGCCACTCACCAGGACTCGCTGGCCATCGGGCAACCAACTGATAGCACTGAGATCTTGCGAGGGCAGCGTGACGATGCGGACACCCGCGGTCGCTCCGTCGAGTAGCAGTAGCTCACCTGGCTGGGGGAAGGCGACGAACCGCCCATCCGGCGATACCGCTCCGGCACTGAGCGGCGGGCCGGTGCGGATCGGAGCGAGGGCCACCGCAGCTACTGCCCAATGCCCGTCCCGATCGAGCAGCAGCGGCCGGTAGCGTCCATCACGCAGCCGCGCCAACAGCACTGCGGCGATCTCGGTGATCGGCTCGACCTGGAGATCGGCTGGCCGCTCCGGCACCCGCAGCGAGTCACCCAGCGGGGTATCAACCCGGTTCAGGTACCGCTCGCTGCCTACTGGTGGAGCCACCCAGAAGTCGATCCCTGCGATCTTCCCTTGCGGCAAGATGAACCCCGCCGGCGTCGACGGTGGCACGGATGGCGGGGTGGGTAGTGGTGTCGGGGTGACCTTGCCGCCACCGAACGCTGCCGCCAACGCGGCAACCGCCACTATGACGAGGAGCGCTGCCAGCGCGATCGCCGTACTGCGGCGGCGTCTGCGGCGGATAGCAAAGCCGCCCGCCCACGCCGCGTCGGCCATGTCGGCCTGCGGCAGTTGGCCGGCTGCTTGCTCCAGCAGGGGCGGTACGTCCTCGCGTCTCATCGCCGGTCCCCCGGTGTGGCATCCCGCCAGTCACCTGACCCAAGTCCGCTGCGCAATTGGCTCAGCCCGGTCTGGCTATGACCATGCACGGCCACTGGCGACAACCCCAGCACGTCGGATGCCTCGAACTCGGTGAGCTCTTCGAAGTAGATCAGCACCAGTACTGCCCGCTGGGTCGCGGTGAGCCCGGCCAGAACCGCGCTGACCTGGTTGCCGTCCTCCGGCTCGGCCTCGGCCGGCTTGGGCCGGAACCACCGGGACAGAGCTGCCCGATAGAGGAGCCGCCGCACGAAGACGTCCGGATCATCCACCCGTTCCCAACGCAGCGACAACCGGGTGAAGGCATGCAGCAGTTGTACCTCGGCAAGCTCAAGGTCGCCGTACACCAGGTACGCCGCCCGCAGCCAGCGATCCTGCCGCGCGTCGACGTACATGGCGAACTCTGGGTCGACGGTTTCGCGCATCCACACACTCCCGCCTCTATTCAACTCCTCAAACCGGCAAAACGGGACGCCCGCGGGTCTAGTAGCGTTCGGGCACCTTCTGACGAAAGGACTGCTCCCGTGAGCGTCGCGTTGTTCACCCTTGAAGCCGCGGCCGTGGCAGGCCTGGCGGATCTCGGTGCGCCGGTCGAGCTGCAGGACGTCGAGTCAGTGCCCAGCGGGGACCTGACCATCGCCAAGATGCTGGACGTCGTAGACGCCGCGTCGAAGGCGGTCAGCGATGGGGCCACCGGCATCGTCGTCATGCAGGGATCGGACACGCTCGAGGAGACCGCGTTCCTGGTCGACCAGGTCTGGCCGCACGCGACGCCCTTCGTGCTCACCGGTGCGATGCGCAATCCGACCCTGGCCGGTCCGGACGGCCCGGCGAACCTGCTCGCCGCCGTACAGGTGGCCGCCGCCCCTGCAGCCCGCGACCTCGGCGCGCTGGTCGTCTTCAACGACGAGGTCCACGCCGCGCGCTGGGTCCGCAAGACACACAGCACCAGTACGGCGACGTTCGCGTCGCCCAACGCCGGGCCGATCGGCCAGGTCGTCGAGGGCCGGGTCCGGATCCTGGCCCGGCCGGCCCGCCAGGACGGCGTACCGGGTCGGGCTGAGCCAGCCGACCTCGAGGCGACCCGGGTGGCGCTCTACACCGTCACGCTCGACGACGACGGCCTGCTGCTCGAAGGGCTGGCCGAGACGCATCAGGGCCTGGTCGTCGCGGGGTACGGCGTCGGGCATGTGCCGTCCGCGCTGGCGCCGGTGCTCGGAGCTCTCGCCGAACGGATGCCGGTGGTCCTGACGTCGCGGACTGGCGGCGGCTCGGTGCTGCGCAACACCTACAGCTCGGTCGGTTCCGAGTCCGACCTGCTTCGGCGCGGCCTGATCGACGGCGGCTTCCTCGACCCGTACAAGGCAAGGGTCCTGCTCCGGCTACTACTGGCAACCGGCGAAGGTCACGACGACATCACCGCCGCCTTCGCCCAGCACGGGTAGCTCAGCCGAGGAGTGCGTCGACGAACTGTTCGGCGTCGAAGGGAGCCAGGTCGTCGGCGCCTTCACCGAGACCGACCAGCTTGACCGGGACGCCGAGCTCGCGCTGCACCGCGATCACGATGCCGCCCTTCGCGGTACCGTCCAGCTTGGTCAGCACCAGGCCGGTGACGTCGATCACCTCGGCGAAGACCCGGGCCTGGGTCAACCCGTTCTGGCCGGTGGTCGCGTCGATCACCAGCAGCACCTCGTCCACCTCGGCGGACTTCTCGATCACGCGCTTGACCTTGCCCAGCTCATCCATCAGGCCGGTCTTGGTGTGCAGCCGCCCGGCCGTGTCGACCAGGACCACGTCGGCTTCCTCCTCGATGCCCTGCCGGACCGCGTCGAACGCGACGCTGGCCGGGTCGCCGCCCTCGGGCCCACGAACCGTTCGTACGCCGACCCGCTCGCCCCACGTCTGCAGCTGGTCCGCCGCCGCGGCGCGGAAGGTGTCCGCCGCACCCAGCACCACATGCTTGTCCTCGGCGACCAGGACCCGGGCCAGCTTGCCGACGGTGGTCGTCTTGCCGGTACCGTTCACGCCGACCACCAGCACGACGGCCGGCTTGACACCGGTGCGCGAGACCTTCAGCGAACGGTCCATGTCCGGGTTCACCAGCGCCACCAGCTCCTCGCGGAGGATGCCGCGGGCCTGCTCCGGCGAGCCGATGCCCTCGACCCGAACCCGGGTGCGCAGCCGCTCGACCAGCTCCTGCGTCGGCGTGACCCCGACGTCGGCGGTGATGAGGGTGGTCTCGATGTCATCCCAGGCGTCCTCGTCGATCGTGTCGCGCGACAGCAACGCCAGCAGCCCCTTGCCGAGCGAGCCCTGCGATCGGGCCAGCCGGGCCCGCAGCCGGACCAGCCGGCCCTGGGCGGATTCCGGCTTCTCGATCGTCGGGGTCGCGGCCGCTTCGGGCCGCTCGGCATCCTCGAGTGTCGGGGTCGGGGTGTCGCGGGGTGTCTCCGCATCCTCGCCGACCGTCGGCTCCGCGGGCTCCAGCGGCGCCGGCTTCGGCGCGGACAGCTGGGCCTTGCGGCTGCGGGTGACGACCAGGCCGGCAGAACCGGCGACCAGGACGACGGCGACCGCGATGATGGCGATCAGCACCTGGTCGGTGAGCAGGGTGACGAGCAGAGGGTTCAGCACGATTCCCCATCTTGGCAGACGCGTCGCCCGCCTCAGCGGGCCAGGGACGGGCGGTGGGTGAGAAGCAGCACGGTGCGGGAGCCGGCGGCGGCGAAGAGGTCGGCGAGGAGAGCCCGGCCGGTTTCCTCGTCCAAGTGCTCGGTCGGCTCATCGAGAACGAGTATGTCGACATCGGCCAGCAGGAGTCGGGCCAGTGCCAGCCGCTGACGCTCGCCACCGGACAGCCGGGCTCCGTGCTCGCCGACCATGGTCTGGAGTCCGCGGGGCAGTCCCGCGACGAATTCGGCGAGCCGGGCACGCTCGAGTACTGCCAGTAACTCCTGCTCCGTGGCACCAGGCCGGGCGAGTAGGAGGTTCTCCTCGATGCTGGTGTCGAACACGTGGCTCTCCTGGGTCAGTAGCCCGATCACCGACCTCACGTCATCGCCGGGCAGCGCCGTGAGGTCGACACCGTCCAGCAGCACCTGACCGCCACGCGGGTCGAGAAACCTCAGCAGTACGGCGGCCAGGGTGCTCTTGCCGGCCCCGCTTGGTCCGGTGACGACAACCCGGCTCCCGGGCGGCAGGTCGAGGTCCACCCCGGTCAGGACGTCCGGGCCATCGCCATACCCGGCGTACAGGTTGCGGATCTGGATGTGGCGGCCAGGCGGGAGCTGTGCGGGCTGTGCCGGCTCTACGACAGGTACCGGCGAGTCGAGCAGGTCCCGCACGCGCAGCAGGGATGACTGCACCCTGATCGCCAACTGGGCGGCTAGCGGTATCCCGCCAAGGACGTCCGCAAGAGCAAGCGGCGTGAGCACCAGTACGGCGAACGCCGGGCCGGACAGGTCTCCTCGGTTAACCGCGCTGCCGCCGAGCACGAGCCCGGCCAAGCTGGCTGCGCCGACACAGAGGACGAGGAGAGCTCCACCCAGCCCGGCACTCCACGCCGATCGGCGTTCGGCTGTGGCCAGCTCCCGGTCGGCCTTGGCTACGTCGGCTAGTACCTCGTCCACTGCGTTGAAGGCGACTACATCGGCCGCAGTCAGCAGGGTCTCGGTAGCACTGGCCGACAGCTCTCCCCTCGCTCCAGCGACGGCACGCTCTGCTGTCCTCGCGGTAGTTGCCGTAAGCAAGGGCACGAGCGTGCAAGCCACTATGACCGCTACGGCTACAGCCTCGCCTGCAGCTGGAAGCAGTACAACCAGCAGCGCAACAGTTGCCGTTGCCGTCACAGCAGCAACCAGCACTGGCAGGGCCACTCGCAGCCAGAGGTCGAGCACCGCGTCGATGTCCAGCAGGAGGCGAGCCAGTAGGTCACCGCTGCGGAGTGAGGTGAGCCCGGCTGGCGCCAACTCCTCCAGCCGGCCCGTGATCCGCGACCGGCTATCACCCAACACCCGGTACGCCGCGTCGTGGGCGGCGAGCCTCTCGACGTACCGGAACACGCCGCGGGCGACTCCGAAGGTTCGCACTGCCACGATCGCCACCATCAGCGTGAGTACTGGAGGTTGCGCAGCTGCCGTGGTGATCAGCCAGGCCGAGGTCGCCAGCAATGCCACGGCCGCGCCCGAAGCCAATACCCCAGCTAGCACAGCTAAAGCCAGCCGGGGAGCCACGCGGCGGTCCGGGCGAACCAGCTCGGCAAGGGTGCTCACGCCGTCACCAAGTGTCTGACGCCGACCTCGACCACTCGGTCCGCCGCGGCGATCAACGCAGGCCGGTGGGCCACCATCAGGACGCTCCGACCGGTGGAGCGAAGCCCCGCGATCACGGCCGCCTCTGCCTCGGCATCGAGCCCTGCAGTCGGCTCATCCAGCAGAAGCACCGGTGCCTCGGTGATGAGAGCGCGGGCCAGCGCGACCCGGCGCTGTTGCCCACCTGACAGCAGTTGTCCGCGCTCCCCCACCGGTGTAGCTGGGTCGAGCTCAGCAGCTCCCGCAGCAGCCAACGCTTGCCGCACCCGGTCGTCGGTGGCAGTGGGCTGCCCGAGCCGGACGTTGTCGGCGATGCTGCCGGTGCGGAGCCCAGGCCGCTGCGGAACCCATGCGAGCTGCCGACGCCAGACGGTGGCCTCGAACTCGTCCGCCGCACTCCCGCCAGCGACAACCACCCCGCGATCCGGTACGACGAAGCCCAGCAGTGCGGCCAGCACTGTCGATTTGCCGGCCCCGCTCGGTCCGGTGAGAGCGACGACCTCCCCCGGCAACAGGTCCAGGTTGAACCCCTCCAACGCCGGTGCATCTCGGTCCGGGTACTGAACCGTCAGGTCGTGCAGGTGCAGTGAGGCCACCCGCAGGTCCGGCACGTCGATCCGCTCGCCGCGCACCGGCACAGGTGTCTCGAGGACCCGGAACACCTCCTCGCTGGCGGCGACCCCGTCCGCGCTCGCATGGAACTGGGCTCCCACCTGCCGCAACGGCAGGTACGCCTCAGGCGCCAGGATCAGCACCAGCAGCGCTGTCTCCAGCCCCAGCTTCCCGTCGACCAGACGCAGCCCGACGCCCACTGCGACCAGAGCCACCGAGATGGTGGCCAGCAGTTCCAGTACAAGCGACGACAGAAAGGCCAGGCGCAGGCTTGACATCGAGGCCACCCGGTGCCTGTCAGTTACCCGGCGTACGGCGGCTGCCTGGGCCTTGGCCCGACCGAACAGCTTCAGCGTCGGCAGACCGGCAACCACATCGGAGAAGTGGTGCGCCAGCATCTCCAGCGCGTGCTGCCGCCGCCGGCTGTGGGCCTGCGTGGCCCAGCCGACCAGAGCCATGAAGACAGGGATCAGCGGCAACGTCACCAGCACGGTGCCTGCAGCTATCAGGTCGCCAGTGGCCATCCAACCGACCACTCCCGCTGGAACGGTGGCAGCCAGCACGAGCTGAGGGAGGTAGCGCGCGAAGTACGGGTCGAGGTCGTCGAGGCCCTTGGTGAGCAACGTTGTCAGCGCGCTGCTCCGCTCCCCACCGAGCCAAGCCGGCCCTAGGCGCAGCGCATGCTCCAACACCTGCCGACGCAGGGTCGACTTCACGGCAGCCGCGGCCCGGTAGGCCACAACCTCCTGTAGCCACACCAGGCCTGCCCGGGCGACGACGACGCTCGCCAGCAACCAGGCAGTCTGCGCCAACCCACTAGCAGAGCCTGTAAGCACCACAGTGGCGATCCCGTGAGCCAACAACACAGCCTGTACGACGACCAGCAGGCCGGTAGCGACACCGATCAGTACAGAGCCGACCAGGAACATCCGGGCCGCCCGAGCCCGGCGGAGCAGGCGCGGATCAAGTGGCTTCATGACACCGTCACCGGCTCGACAGTGATTCGCCGCCGGAACACCCAGTACGTCCAGCCCTGGTAGAGCATGACCAGCGGCGTGAAGATCGCAGCAACCACCGTCATGATCTTCAACGTGTACGGCGTGGAGGCGGCATTGGCGGTGGTCAGACTCCAGGCCGGGTCGAGCGTCGATGGCATCACCGCCGGGAACATCGCCACGAACAGCGACGCCACAGCCAGTCCGACCGCCAAGGTGGTCCCGACGAAGGCCCAGCCCTCTCTGCGCAGCCGGTTCGCCACCAACCCGGCCAACAGCGCCACAGCAGCTGCGCCGGCAACTGCAGCCGAGGCCGCATCGCCGCGCAGGCCGTGCGCCCAGCCAAGGAATCCGACAGCCAAGGCAGCCGCTGCAATGCCACAGAGCGAAGCAAGCCGGTTGGCGCGCTGCCGGATCTCGCCTGTCGTCTTCAGCGCGAGGAAGATCGCACCGTGGGCGACGAAGAGCACAGTGAACGCCACGCCGCCCAGCAGCGCGAACGGGCTGAGCAAGTCGCCCACGCTGCCGACGAACTCGTGGTCCGCAGCGATCGGTACGCCGCGCACCAGGTTGGCGAAGGTGACCCCCCACAACAGAGCCGGCACCAGCGAGCCGACCGTGATCAGGGTGTCCATCCGGCTCCGCCAGGGCAGGTCGTCTCTCTTGCCGCGGTACTCCAGCGCCACCCCGCGGAGGATCAGGGACACCAGGATCGCGAACAGCGGCAGGTAGAACCCGCTGAACAGCGTGGCGTACCACTCCGGGAACGCGGCGAAGGTGGCGCCGCCGGCCACGATCAGCCAGACCTCGTTGCCGTCCCAGACCGGGCCGATGGTGGTGATCACCGCCCGGCGCTC
>JAWWOY010001148.1:0-2902 GCA_033851195.1 Kribbellaceae bacterium
GCTCCGAAGAAGTCCCGCTGGCCCTGGATGAGCGCGGCCGGCAGCCGGTCGGCGCGCAACCCGTCGTAGTAGGAGAGCGACGACGAGAACGCGGGGGAGGGGATGCCGGCGGCGGCCGCGGTCCCGACGACACGTCGCCATGACTCCTGCGCCCCGGCGATGGCGTCCCGGAAGTACGGGGCGGTCAGCAGCGCGACGAGGCCCGGGTCATCGGAATACGCGTCGGAGATGCGGTTGAGGAACTGGGCACGAATGATGCAGCCCGCGCGCCAGATCTTCGCGATTTCACCCTTCTTGATGTCCCAGCTGTACTCCTCGGCGCCAGCGACGATCTCGTCGAAGCCCTGGCTGTAGGCGATGATCTTTGAGGCGTAGAGGGCAAGGCGAACGTCTTCGATGAAGGTGTCGGGGTCGTCGACCGTCCACGATTCGGACGGGCCGGGGAGGTCCGCGGCCGCCTCGCGCTGCTTCGGCTTGGACGACAGGGAGCGGGCGAAGACCGCCTCGGCGATGCCGGAGACGGGGATGCCGAGGTCGAGGGCGGTCTGCACCGTCCAGGCGCCGGTGCCCTTGGCTCCGGCCTGGTCAAGGATCACGTCGACGAGCGGCTTGCCGGTCTTTGCATCCACCTGCTTGAGCACCTCTGCGGTGATCTCGATGAGGTAGCTCTCGAGTTCGGTTTTGTTCCAGGCGGTGAAGATGTCGGCGATCTCGGCCGGGGACTTTCCAGTGCCGCGGCGAATCAGATCGTAGGCCTCAGCGATGAGTTGCATGTCGGCGTACTCGATGCCGTTGTGGATCATCTTGACGAAGTGTCCGGCGCCGTCGGTGCCCACGTGCGTGACGCAGGGTTCGCCCTCGGCAATGGCGGCAATCGAGCGCAGGATCGGGCCGAGCGTCTGCCACGCCTCGGCCGAACCGCCGGGCATGATCGACGGGCCGTTCAGCGCGCCCTCTTCGCCGCCGGAGATTCCCGCTCCGACGAAGTTGATTCCGGTCTCCCGCACCGCCTTCTCGCGACGAATGGTGTCGGTGAACAACGCGTTCCCGCCGTCTACGATGATGTCGCCCGGCTCAAACACCTTTGACAGCTCATCGATGACGGCGTCGGTGCCCCGACCCGCCTGCACCATGATGATCGCGGTGCGCGGCTTCGAGAGTGCGGCGGCGAACTCCTCGTAGCTTTCCGCCGGGATGAATCCGGCCTCGGGATGCTCGGAGACCAGGAGGTCTGTGCGCTCGTACGAGCGGTTGTAGACCGCCACGGTGTTGCCCTCCCGGCTGGCCAGGTTGCGGGCGAGGTTCGAACCCATGACCGCGAGACCGACGACTCCGATGTTCGCGGCGGCTTCTTTCGTGGGCTGATCTGGCATCGTTACTCCTTGGGGGATTGTGGGGGCTCGAACCCCTTATCAAGCGTATCGAACCGCGACTGTGCGTCGACGCTTTGGCCGTAGCGCTCCAGCCGGAAGGTCCTCGTCGGGATGGCGCCGACCAGGTCGCGGGCGATGGTGGCCGCTTCGTCTTCGCCGAGCTGGTGCGTGGTGACGAGGGATGCCAGGTATGCGGCATCCGCTCGCCTCGACAGGTCGTGCCTGGCCGGGATCGAGCAGAAGGCCCGGGTATCGTCGATGAAACCGGATGTCTTGCCGAAACCGGCGGAATCGGTCACCGCGGCCCGGTAACGGGCGATGCCCGACGGGGAGTCGAGGAACCACCATGGCGCCCCGGCGTATACCGAGGGGTAGAAGCCGGCGAGCGGCGCGATCTCGCGGGAGAACATCGTCTCATCGACGGTGAAGAGCACGAGGTGCAGGCCGGGATTGGTGCCGAAGTCGCCAAGGAGGCGCTCCAGCGGCCGTGAGTAGCCGCCGACCGCGGGCAGATCGTGCCCGGTGTCGGGCCCGTAAGCCGACAGCGTGGGTTTGTGATGGTTGCGCAGCACGCCGGCGTGCAGCTGCATGACCAGGCCGTCGTCACAGGACATCTCGGCGAACCGGTAGAGCAGGTTCCGGCGGTACGCGACGGCGTCGCCCGGGCTCACGGTGCCCGCGAGGCCGTCGCGGTGGATGCGCTCGGCATCCGCGTCGGCGAGAGGCTCCGCCCAGGCGTCGATCACTCCGGTGTCCGTTGCGGTGCCGCCGTTGTCAAGGAAGAAGCCGCGGCGCTTCCGCAGCGCATCGAGCAGTCCGCGGTAGCTGTGGGCGTCGATGCCGCTGGCCGCCGTGATGGCGTCGAGCCGCCCGATCCAGGTGGACTCACCCGGGTCCATGTAGCGGTCGGCGCGCAAGGTCGGGACGACGTGCCCGGCGAAGGTGGCGTCGTCGCGAAGCCGGCGGTGTGCCGCAAGGTCGTCGGCCGGGTCATCCGTCGTCGCCAGCACGCGGATGCCGAAGCGCTCGAACAGCGAGCGCGGCCGGTACGCGTCATCGGCAAGGCGGGTGGCGATCTGGTCATAGCTCGAGTCGGCTGTGGCGGCAGACGGCATCTCGGTCACGCCGAAGACCTCGGAGAGTTCGGTCTCGAACCAATAGCGCACCGGCGTCCCCGCGAACATGGACCAGTGCCGGCACAGTTGCGCCCAGATGGACCGGGACGACGCCTCGGACGGCACGCCATTCCTGGCGAAGCCGAGTTCATCGAGGCTTACGCCGTTCGCGTGCAGGAGCCTGACGACGTAGTGGTCCGGGGTGATCAGCAGCGTCGCCGGGTCGGGGAACGCGGCGTTGTCAGCCAACACCGCGGCATCCACATGGCCGTGGGGCGACAGGATCGGGGCGTTCCGCACCTCGGAGTAGATCCTGCGGGCAACCGACCGGGTCGCCGCATCGGCGGGGAACAACCGGTCCGGGGATGGGGCAAGAGTTGTCATTTTTCGACCTCGTTTCTCAGTGAATCGACC
>JAWWOY010000995.1:0-5483 GCA_033851195.1 Kribbellaceae bacterium
CCGGCTCGCGGTCGACGTGGCCATCCCGATGATCGGGATGCTGAAGCGCAAGGCCGAGAAGGTCATCATCGACACCGCCCTGAAGGGGCTCAAGAAGCGCGTCGAGTCCTGAGTCCGCGCTGTGACACGGGTCCTGCTGTATACGGGTAAAGGTGGCGTGGGGAAGACCACGTCCGCGGCCGGCACTGCCACGCTGGCGGCACTGCGCGGCCTGCGCACACTGGTGCTGTCCACCGATGCCGCGCACTCGCTCTCCGACGCGTTCGACGCGGCAGTCGGCGGTGAGCCGACCGAGATGGACGACCTGCTGTTCGTCCAGCAGATCGACGCGCAGCGCCGGTTCGAGCGGTCCTGGGGCGACATCCAGGCGTATCTCCGGTCGGTACTGCACGTGGTCGGGGTGGACCCGATCGAGGCGGAGGAACTGACCGTGCTGCCGGGCGCGGAGGAGGTGCTCGCGCTGCTCGAGGTGCGCGATCACGTCCGGTCCGGCCGGTGGGACGTGGTCGTGGTCGACTGCGGGCCGACCGCGGAGACGCTGCGGCTGCTGGCATTGCCGGAGGCCCTCAACTGGTACATGGACCGGATCTTCAACGCCGAGCGCAAGGTGGTCCGGACGTTCAAGCCGATGCTCGGCAAGGCGGCCGGGATCCCGATGCCGGGCGACAACGTGTTCGACGCGCTCCGTCGGCTGCACGGCGATCTGGCAGACATCCGTACTCTCTTGGCCGGGCCTGACGCCTCTGTACGTCTGGTGTTGACGCCGGAAGCGGTGGTGGTTGCCGAGGCGCGCCGCAGTCTTACGACGCTGGCCCTGTACGGCTACCGGGTCGACGGAGTGGTCGCGAACCGGGTGTTCCCCGCAGCGGGTGCGGACAACTGGCGGCGCCAGTGGGTGGCTGCGCAGCGCGCCATCCTGGAGGAGGTGGCCGACTCGTTCAGCCCGCTGCCGATCTGGGAGTCGCCGTACCGGGCCTGTGAGCCAGTGGGCGTGGAGGAACTGGCAGCTTTCGCAGTAGAGATGTACGGCGGTGACGACCCGCTCACGCGGGCCACCGACGAGACCTCGCTGTGGGTGGACCGTCACATTGACACCGACGGGCGGACGTACACCCTGACCATGCCGTTGCCGCTGGCATCGGCCAGTGACCTCGAGCTGGCCCGGCACGGCGACGAGCTGATCATCACGGTCGGCTCGTACCGGCGGGTGCTGCCTCTACCGGCGGCGCTGGCCCGGGCGGTGGTGGCGGGTGCGAAGCTGGACGATGGGCAGCTGCAGGTACGGTTCGCGCCGCGAGCGGTCCCGCGCACCGAGGGCGGCACTGGCGGAGCCGGGCGCGTTGTCGACCTGGAGCCTGCGCGCGAATTCAGCCAGATGATGGGCGACGATCTCGGCCACGCGGCAATGATGACGGAGGGCAACGGGTGAGCAAGGATCCGGTCGGTTCGGTCGGGGAAGAGGCGGCGAAGTTGTTCGCCGTCCTCCAGCAGGCAGCCGCCGACGCCCGCGGCGCGGACCACCCGGCCGGGCGCGCTGCTGACCATCGCCCGCGCCGGGAGCACGACGTACCGGCGGACGACCTACTGGCCGACGAAGTGTCCGCCGATGACGCGTCGGCGGACGATGTACCGGCCGACGGCGTACGGGCTGATGATGGGGCCGACGAGCACGAGCACGGTACGGCGTGCGGCAGCGGGCCGGAGTGCCAGTGGTGTCCGATCTGCCAGCTGATCTCGCGGGTGCGCAACACCAGCCCCGAAACGATCGAACACCTCGCGACGGCTGCCGCTGGAGTGCTCGGCTCGGTACGGTCGTTATTGGAGGCTGCGGCAGAATCCGCGCGGCAGGCCCGCGCGGATGCGGAGGCGCGGACGGCACGGCAGGAGGACACCAGCCGGCCGACCGGGGCTCGTGTGGACAGGATCGACGTGAGTGAGGACCCGGAACCATGGGACTGACCATTGGCATCGACGTTGGAGGTACGAAGATCGCCGCGGGCGTGGTGGGCACCGACGGCCGGATCGGGGCCCGCACCCACCGCGATACGCCGGCCGGTTCGGTCGACGAGACCGCCAAGGCGATCTGTGACGCGGCCGCCGAGCTGATCGCCGACCACGAGGTCGAGGCCGTCGGTATCGGTGCTGCCGGGTTCGTCTCCTCGGACCGGTCGACCGTGTTGTTCGCCCCGAACCTCGCCTGGCGGGACGAGCCGCTCGGCACCCGGGTGGCCGACGTACTGCAGGTCCCGGTGGTGGTCGAGAACGACGCGAACGCAGCCGCCTGGGGTGAGTTCGCCTTCGGTGCCGCGAAGGACGCCGAGCACATGGTCTGCGTGACCGTCGGTACCGGGATCGGTGGTGGCGTCGTGATCGACGGCGAGCTGCTCCGCGGTGCGTACGGCGTGGCGGCTGAGCTCGGGCACATGCGGGTGGTGCCGGGCGGTCATCGCTGCGGTTGCGGCGCGCGGGGTTGCTGGGAGCAGTACGCGTCGGGCCGGGCGCTGGTCCGCGAGGGCCGGGCCCAGGCAGAGGCGGGTTCGCTGACCGCGGTGCAGATGCTGAGCGTCTGCGGCATCACCGCTCCGGGCGACCTGACCGGTCCGATGATCACCGACGCGGCAACCGGCGGCGACCCGTGCGCCACTGAGCTGCTGGACGACCTGGGCCGGTGGCTGGGCGAGGGCCTGGCCAGTATCGCGACGCTGTTTGACCCGAGCGTGATCGTGATCGGCGGCGGCGTGAGCGCAGCCAAGGACCTGCTGACGACGTCGGCCCAGCGAGCCTTCGAGCGGAATCTGCCGGCCAGGTTGAACCGGCCGCACCCGAGCTTCGGACTGGCCGAGCTGGGCAACGACGCGGGCCTCATCGGCGCGGCCGACCTGGCCCGCCGGCCGGCGCCGCCGCAGAAGACCAGGTGATGACCGTGCCGGGTACGCCGGGTATGTCGACGGGTACCCCGGGTATCTCGAGGAGGTTCGCGCGATGGCACTGATACAGGCGCTGACGATCGGGATCGACATCGGCGGGACCAAGGTGGCCGCCGGGGTGGTCGACCCGGAGGGCAACATCCTGGACCGGTTGCGCCGGGACACCCCGACGAAGGACCCGCGCGAGACCGAGGACGCGATCGCCTCGATCGTGCACGACCTGGAGTCGCGGCACGACGTGATCGCGGTCGGCATCGGCGCGGCCGGGTTCGTCGACGGCACCCGGTCGTCGGTCCTGTTCGCGCCACATCTGGCCTGGCGGCACGAGCCGCTGCGGGATGCGGTGGAGCGCCGCCTCGGCCTGCCGGTGGTAGTCGAGAACGACGCCAACGCGGCCGCCTGGTCGGAATGGCGGTTCGGCGGCGGCCAGGGCGAGAGCCACCTGGTCTGCGTGACGCTGGGCACCGGTATCGGCGGCGCCATCCTGAACGACGGCGCCTTGCAGCGCGGCAAGTTCGGTATCGCGGGTGAGTTCGGCCACATGCAGGTCGTTCCCGGCGGCCACCGCTGCGAGTGCGGCAACCGCGGCTGCTGGGAGCAGTACGCCTCGGGCAACGCGTTGGTCCGCGAGGCCCGCGAGCTGGCGTTGTCCGGCTCGCCGGTGGCGCACAACCTGCTCCGCGCGGCGAACGGTGATCCCCGGCAGATCAACGGACCGATGGTCACGGAGCTGGCCAAGGACGGCGACCCCGTCGCGGTCGAACTGCTGGAGGAGGTCGGCCGTTGGCTGGGGATCGGCCTCGCCAATCTCGCGGCGGCCCTCGACCCGGGCACCTTCGTGATCGGTGGTGGCGTCTCCGATGCGGGGGAGTTGCTCCTCGCACCCGCCCGCGACGCTTTCCGCCGGACTCTGACCGGCCGTGGTTTCCGGCCCGAGGCCCGGATCGTTCGCGCCGTACTGGGTCCGGAGGCCGGCATGGTCGGTGCGGCGGATCTCGCGCGGGAGGAAGCCACCTGGTTGCGCCGGGTCCGGGTCAAGACCACGGCTGTGACGGCGAAGACCGCTGCCGCGCGCAGTGGGCGATCCACCCGCTTGGAGCGAGCCGCCCGCAAGTCAGTCGGCCGCCGGACGGGAATCCGCAGCGGCCTCGAGCCCGAACTCAAGCAACCTGTCGAGCTCAAGCAACCTGCCGAACTCCAGCCCGACCGTTCAGGTGACGCTGACACATGAGCGACCGCCCGTCGATGCGGGTGCTGTCGTACAACGTGCACCGTTGGGCCGACGACCGGGAGGCACTCGCACGGGTGGTCAAGGCCTGCGCGCCGGACGTCGCACTGATCCAGGAAGCGACGGTCTGGTGCGGCACCGGCCGCCAGCGCGAGGCCATGGCCGCGAGCTTCGGACTCCGGTACGCCGCCGGGGTCAGACACAAGGCAATCCTCGTTGCAGACGGCACCGATCTCACCGAACCACGGCACTGGCGGGTCTGGCGTCCGTTCGTCCGGCACCGGCTCCGTCCGATCGCCACGCAACTTCCCGGTGCCGTCGTCGGCGGCCGGGTGAAGCTGGCCGGCACGGAGATCGCCCTGCTGGTCTGCCATCTCGGCCTGCACAGCCGCGGCCGACAGCACGAGCTGAACCAGGTCCTTACCGGTTGCCGGTCCTTCGGTACGCCGTACCTGCTGGCCGGCGACTTGAACGAGGAACCTGGCGGCTGGGTCTGGGACCGCCTGGCGGAGGAAGGCCTGACGGACCTCGGTATCGACGCGGGCCCGACCTTCCACTCGGACAACCCGGTGAAGCGCATCGACGGCGCCTTCATCTCACCCGGCCTCAGCGGCCGGCTGATCCCGCTCGACTCGATCGACGGCATCACCCGCCCCGACCTAGCCGCCGCCTCCGACCACCTCCCAATCCTCGTCGACCTCACCCCCACCCCCACCCCCCGCACCCTCTAACCCGATCGTCGGTCCCTTGTTCCCCGGCGTGTCGCCGTTCATCGGTCCCTTGTGGCCACCCGCGGGCTTGTCAGGCGATGATGTATCCGCCGCATAGCGGATCTCGGTGATCGACGTACGGGATCCGGCCTCCTGGTTGCTGACGGAGGCAGCCTGTCCACTTGCCGCTTCGACTGGCCGGGCACGGACTGACTTACCGCTTCGACTGGCCGGGTGGCGTCGACATACCGCCTGGACTGGCCGGTTTTTGATGGGCGTACGGCGGGTCGAAGCGGTTGGTGGAGCGTCGACGGCCTGTCGGAGCGGCAAGTGGGACATTCGAACCCCCGACAATGCCCCGCCGTGCTGCGCGTCGCGCCGAGTGGACCTTCGGGTGGGTCAGGCCTTCTTGCGGTTCAAGAAGGCGAGCATGGCCGCACGGGCGGCGTCGGAGCCGAAGAGGTCGGCCGAGAGCTCGGCGAGTTCGGTGCCGCGGGCATCGATGTCGGCCAGGAGCTTGCGGTTCAGCAGTTTCTTGGTCTCGCGTAGGCCCTGCGGTACGCCCTTCAACAACGAAGCCAGTACGGCGTCCAGCGCCACGTCCAGTTCGAAGTCGGG